>JAYSXU010000668.1:0-1077 GCA_043716965.1 Fimbriiglobus sp. | reverse complement strand
AAACGAACCCGATCAACCCCTTATTCCGGGACGGCGTCAAAGCGCAAGAACTCGACATCGAGTTCATCACGAACCCGAGTCAGCCCGTGGGCACGTCGGTGATTCAGCAGGTCATTCAAGTCAGTTTGTTGCGGGTGATTATCCCGTGGATGATCGGGCAGGCCTTCGACTTGATCGGCACGCCGAAGTTCATGGACAAGATGGAAGAGAAAATTCCCGCCCTCGGGTTGGCCTACCGGGTGCCCGGCTTTTCCAAGAAGAGCCTCGGCGACGGCATCCGCCGCGGCATCGGCGATTTTTTCTCGGAGTACGACTTCAACGCCAAAACGTGGGCGGGCTTGACCGAGGCCAAGAAGAACAAGCTGGTCCGCGAGACGACGCCCACGCCACGTCGTGAGGACAACCGCACCGTTTATACCGACCCCAAGAGCGTGCAATATCAAACGCTTGTCCCTGGTGCCGTGGTCACGTTTGCGTTTTTCCTGGTGCTGACGGTGGGGTGGTTGTTCGTCGCCGAACGCCGACATGGCACGTTAGTTCGGTTGCGACTCGCGCCGATTTCCCGTGGCGAAATTCTCATCGGCAAGATGCTACCGTGCCTAGTCATCTCGTTAATTCAAGGCTTCTTCCTGCTGATTTGCGGCAAGCTCATCTTTGGCATGACGTGGGGTTCACAACCGTGGCTGCTGATCCCCGTCGTGGTCTGCACGTCGTTTGCTGCCGTGGGGTTGTCGATGTTCGTCGCGGGTCTGGCGAAAACCGAAACGCAAGTGGCGGTCTACGGCACACTGTTGGTGCTGGTGCTAGCCGGCATCAGCGGTTCGATGCTACCCCGTGAAATGCTACCCGATAACATCCGCCAACTGAGCCTACTTACCCCCCACGCCTGGGCTTTGGATGCGTATGCCCAATTGCTGAACCCGGACAACATCGCACCCCAAGTCGAACAAATCGGCACGTCCTGCTTCGTGCTGACGCTGTTCGGGCTAGGCTTGCTGGGGTTGTCGTGGCTGGTGATGAAACTGGATTAATTCCCCGGCGAACGGCGCGACGTCAGTCCGCCGGTGTGCTTCAACC
>JAYSXU010000667.1:0-3286 GCA_043716965.1 Fimbriiglobus sp. | reverse complement strand
GGCGTACTTGTGCCAACGCAACGTCGGCGTAGCCGTCCTGGTCGGCGAGGGTTGCGGCCAATTTTAGCGTGATTGTGCTTTCCCAACGCGGCCCGTATGCCGAGGCGGTTTTGGTGATCTTGTCCGCAATCCCACGCACTTCTTCGGCGGGTATCTTCTTCGCCGTCGCTTGACTCAACACGGTAAACCCCGCATCGAAAATGGCCGTGCCATCCACTTGGGTAAGCGTTTCACGCGCCACATCGACGGCGTCATCGAGCTTCTTGAGTTTCGACGGGTATAAGTCCGCGAGTTGTAACGGCCCGCCGAACTGGGAGTACGAACCGCTAATTTTCTTGCCGTCCTTCGCCAAGACGCCGTCGAAGTTCAACAACTCGCGGGCGCCGAAACTGACGACGAACTTCACCTTGTCGCCTGTGACATCCAACTTGGAGACCGTCGGTTCGCTCTTCAATTTGGCGGAACTGCCGATGTAATCCCCGACCCACTTCCCGTCGGCTTCGGTGAAGGCGAACAGGAACGTAATCGTGTCCTCCCCCTGGGTCATGCGGAACTTCCACCGCCCACCCACGGTCGCCCCCATCGGCCCGTCCGCCGCCGGGGAATCCATACTCAGCAACAAAAATCCGACCGCCACGGTGAACATCAAAAGTCGAAGCATCGCGGGAAATCCTCGTGAAGGGCAAAAGCAAGTTATCACAGTACGATAGCCACCCCGGATGTGATGGGCCACAGCGAATCCCGGCAGAGATGCGTCGGCGGGTGCGACATTTTCTGGCACACCTACTGAAACGGGTCTTCGGCCCTGAAAGGCACGTTCACTCAGGAACCGGCGGCGACTACTGATTGAACTCGCGGTCCGACCCCGCGCCGATGGCTGCGAAGAAGCTTGTGAGGGCGTGAACGCCCGCGTAGAGCAATTGCAACATGCCGAACATGACTTGGCCGAGGTGAAGATTGATGAGCGACGTTGCCACATTGCCGAACGCCATCATCACCCAAAGTGTTGCCGAAATGCCCACGAGAATCGTCAGGATTCGCCCGTAGCCTTTGCGCGTCAAGGCGCCGATTCCGGCGAAGATGTAGAACAGCGCGAAGAGTATCGCCATCAGACCACAGCCGACGAACATGGCCGTGCCAATCCCCGCTAATCCGCCCATGACGTTGCTTGCGTTCGGGTTGTTGGAATTGGCCGATAGCCCCGCAAACGCAGTGAGAAAGAAGATGCCCCCGATCATCGCCCCGATCCCACACATCAATTGCAACGCACCCGTTACCAAACTCATCACGCCCGAGATGATGCGAAACAGCCCCTTGTTGTCTCGAATCCAGGAACGGTCATCATCTTGGCGTACTCGCCGACGACGACGGGGGCGGTCGTCGTCATCGTCAAATTCATCGGCATCCCGTTCAACGCGGCGCAAGGGCCGATCGGCCCGTTTGATTGGTGTAATCAACGGTGGTGGGATTGGAATGGCTAGCGCGACTTCCGGAACCGGCGGCGGTGGTTCCGGGTCCGGGTCCGGCTGGGGGATGACGAACTGCGACCCGCACGACGGGCATTTCCCGGTCTTGCCCGCCTTGTCGTCCTTCACGGTGTAAATCGCCCGGCAACCGGGGCACTCGAACCGAATCATGGCGATACGCTCCGACGCTAAGCCAGCAAAGCACCGCCGGCGCGCTTTGTTACTTGCCGATCGCAAAAAGTGCTACGTTTGCGACCACACTGATAATGCCCAAAACGATACTGACGATGCCCAGGATTTTGCCCGCTTTCGTGAGGCCCGCGCCTTCTGGGTCCATCCGGCCGCTGTCCATCTTTTCCAAGTCGGCGTTCGCCATGTTAATGGCAATCAACCCGAAGATGATCGGGCAGCACAAGAAGCCTAGTAGCCCGAATATCAGGATCTTGGTCCCCCGGTGTGGTTCGTAGTTGCGGCGTCTCTTTTTCTTCCGGCGCGGTCGGGCTTCTTCGCCATCGTCGTCCTCTTCCTCGTCCTCATCCCGGCGCCGACGGCTGGGGCGTGTGTCGTCGTCATCGTCATCCCGGTCGCGCCGACGGCTGCGGGGAGCCTCCTCTTCGTCGTCCCTGAGGCGACGCGGACTTTTCGGGCGGTCCGCATCGACCATTGCGTTGTCGTCACGACGCGGTTTCGGTTGTTGCGTCGCGCCGAATCGTTTCGCAGTGTAAACGGCCTTGCAATACGGGCATTCGACATCGACGCCCAAGTCGGCCACGGAGACGGAAAGCCGCGCCTGACAGCCCGGACACGGCGCAATCTCCACGTCGTCCGAAACCGGCGACGGCAGAGGGGGCGGTGAAGCGGGTGCCGGGCCGCCTTCGGCCTCCGGGATCACGAACTGCGATTGGCACTTGGGACATTTCCCCGTCTTGCCCGCCTTCTCATCGCCCACCGAAAACGTTGCATTACAACCCGGACACGCAAAACGAATCATGACGGCGCGCTCCGAAACCAAGTGACAGTATAAAAAGCTAGAACCATTCTTTCTGATTCAATTGATACGTCTCGATGAACTCTTCGTCCGATTTCGTGAGGTAAATAATGCCATCCACCAGGGCCAACATGCTGGTCACGCCGGTACAGCAGATTAGCAAGTAAATGATCCCAGCGGTGGTGTAACCCAGGTAAAACTTGTGGACCCCGAACCCGCCAAGCAACAAAGCCAGAACGCCCGCCATCACCCGCTTACTTTCGATACCGCTCGTGCGGCTCTTGCGTTTTTTCTTGCGGGGTCGCTCTTCTTCTTCATCGTCGTCATCATCCCGTGATCGGCGACGACTCGGGCGTTCATCGTCGTCATCATCCCGAGGCCGCTTGCTTCTCGGGGTATTGCTCTCGACGACAACGGCGTCACGCTTCTCGGCCTTGGGAAGTGGTTGCTGACTAGGGCGAACCGCCGGATAAATCGTCTGGCAATGCGGGCATTCGACATCAACGCCCAAGTCCGCCGTGGCCACGGACAACCGCGCTTGGCAACCGGGACACGGGGCAATTTCCACCGGGGCGTTCGCATCCACGCTCGGGGTCGGAAGCGGCGGCGGGGCTTCGGCTTCAGCCAGGGGAATGACGAACTGCGATTGGCACTTCGGGCACTTCCCGGTCTTGCCCGCTTTTTCATCACTCACGGAATAGGTTGCCCCGCAACCAGGACATGCGAACCGGATCATAAAGACCTCACCGTTAATCGGACTCAACTATGAATAACACGAAGCTATCAAGCACGTCAAACGCAACACTTCAACCGAGAATCGTTTTCAACCCCA
>JAYSXU010000666.1:0-1078 GCA_043716965.1 Fimbriiglobus sp. | reverse complement strand
TTATTCTTCTCCGTGGCTCTCTGTGCCCTCTGTGGTGAAAACTCTTGGTTTGGAAAGTCATCGTGGGTTTGCGATTGTTTGCCGGGCTGGTCATGGTGTTGCTCGCAATTGGCGTGGGCTTCTTAGCGTTTACTCCGACGTTGGGGGAGCGGAAGCCGGACCTCGTTTGGGGGCAACGCGGGGTGCAGGACGGCAAGTTTAACCGGCCTCGGGCGGCGGTGATTGACCACAACGATCGGCTGTTCATCGTCGATTTCACGGCCCGGATTCAGGGCTTCGACCTTGATGGCCACCACCTCGGGGCGACCTGGACGACGCCGGACTTTCGCAACGGTCGCCCGAGCGGGTTGGGTGTGGACAACGACGGCAACTTGCTCGTCGCCGATTCGCACTACCACTGCGTTCGGATTTACGACCACACCGGGAAGGAACTGAAAGTCCTCGGCGGGAAGGCGGGCAAGAATCCGGGGGAATGGGGCTACGTGTCCGATTGCGTGCAGGCGCCGGACGGCTGTTACTTCATCTCCGAGTTCGGCGAGAACGACCGCATCACGAAGCTCGACCCAACAGGGCAGTTCCTGAAGTGCTGGGGGGAGAACGGCCAACTGCCAGGGCAGTTCAGCCGCGTGCGGGCGCTGGCGATCGGGCCGGACGGGTTGCTTTACACGGCGGATGCGTGCAACCACCGGATTCAGGTGTTCGACCAAGACGGGAACTTCGTCCGCAGCTTCGGCGAAGCGGGCAGTGCGCTCGGGCAGTTGGAGTACCCTTACGACCTCTGCTTCAACGCCAACAGCGAACTGTACGTCGTCGAGCGCGGCAACATGCGGGTGCAGAAGTTTAACTTGAAAGGCGAATCCCTGGGGTCGTGGGGCGTGCCGGGCAAGGGGCCGGGCCAACTCGCCGACCCGTGGGCCGTCGTCGTGGATCGCCAAGGCCGCGTGCATGTGATCGACACGGAAAACCACCGCGTCCAGCATGCTATTGGGAACCGCAATGGGTGCACAAGCGCAAAATAATGTCGCCAAGATTAACACGGCGAGCGTGCTTCTGCAAACTGGTTCTGTTTTTTTCGAAC
>JAYSXU010000665.1:0-1079 GCA_043716965.1 Fimbriiglobus sp. | reverse complement strand
CAGGGCGTCCACGACATTGCGGGTGATGCGGTCGTCCCAATCCAGCTTGGCGGTCTCGGTGGTGCGATCGCTGAGTAGCACCAACGGGAACCCTTTTTGATCGGCTTCGACCAACAAGCGATTCGTCAGCGCAGTCATCCGTTGGCCCAGCACCCGTTCGCCGGCCACGTGAGCGCAGGACTGCACGAACGCGCTGAGATCCCAATCACTCGGCCGATCGGACTTCGAGGTACTCAGTTTCGGTGCGAACGGGATGCGGTCGCGCAAAGTGTTGCCAACGTAACGAAGTTTCGTGGTAATCCGCAAGTAGGCTGCCATCAAGCCACGAAACCGCTGTTGGCCCCGCACGCTGAAGTGGTGTTCGACTTCGTTTTGATACGGTTCGAGGGTGCTGACTAGAACATCCGCTTGGGCCTCGGATTCCTCTTCCAACACCCGTTTCCAAGCGTCTTGGACTCGTTGCGCTTCGTTGGATAAATCGGGCGGCCTGACCGCTTCGATGCTGCGGAGGGCTTGCGAAAGAAGCTGGCCAACACCGCGTGCTTTGACGGCTTCAATCTCTAGCCGGGTCAAGCCGAGTTCGAGCCAGTTTAGGAGTTCGGCAAACTGCTCGCCGGGGGGAAGTCCTTCCGGTTTTGCGTTCGGTCCCTTCTTTGCGGCATCGACCCAGAGTTGTGCGGACGTGCGGAATAGCAATGGGTTCGCAAAGCCTTCGGCTTTGAGGTCGCGTAACAAATCTTCATCCGGTCGCAACCCCGCTGCACCAGGGTCCAAGCACCGATCCCACTTGTTGAGTACGAACGCGAACGCACGCCGTTGGTGTTGGTCCTTGAACAGTTCCCAGCCGATTTGGTCGTGGTATTTTTCCTGCGATCCGACGTACAGCACGACATCCGCAACGGGTAGCAGTTCGATCAGTTTTTCGCGGTTGGTTAGGTCATTGCTGTCCACGTCGGGCGTGTCAACGATCACTTTTTGCAGCAGGCTTTCCCGGTTGTGTTGCGACAGTCGGCACAGCCGCAACACGGGGTCGAGTTTTTCCGGCTTGATGTATTGGTGGAAGTAAACCACCGGGTCAC
>JAYSXU010000664.1:0-3293 GCA_043716965.1 Fimbriiglobus sp. | reverse complement strand
ACTCGTGGAATTAGTATTTCCGACACTACCTTCACATCTGAGGGATTTGCCCACAATTCTCGGAGCGTCGTACCATGTTGCGGAAACTGTTAGCAGAGACGATCGGTACATTTTGGCTGGTCTTTGGTGGTTGCGGCAGTGCTGTTTTCGCCGCACTAGTCTTGACAACTGATGGCCGACACAACCTCGGAATTGGTTTCGTCGGTGTCGCGTTCGCGTTCGGATTGACCGTGTTAACAATGGCCTACGCCATCGGCCACATCTCGGGTTGCCACCTCAACCCTGCGGTCACGGTTGGTTTGGTTGTCGGCGGGCGGTTCCCGGCGAAAGACGCGATACCGTACATCATTGCTCAAGTGATCGGTGCCATCCTCGGCGCCGGCGCGATTTATCTGATTCAATGCGGCCAGCCGGGGTTTCACATTGATGAGACCCAAGCCGGTGCGTTCGCCACGAACGGGTACGACAAGTTTTCGCCCAACGGCTACTCGATGATCTCGTGCTTGGCAGCCGAAGTCATCCTGACGGCGATGTTCTTGTTCATCATTCTGGGTGCAACGGACAAACGCGCCCCGGCGGGGTTTGCCCCGATTGCGATCGGCCTGGGTTTGACCCTGATCCACTTAGTCGGGATTCCGATCACGAACACGTCGGTGAATCCGGCCCGCAGCACTGGCCCCGCACTGATCGTTGGCGGCACCGCACTGATGCAACTCTGGCTGTTCTGGGCGGCACCGCTATTGGGTGCCGTGATTGCGGGAACCTTGTATCGTTTCGTTGCTAATGAACCGGCCAAAGTCGAAGCACACAAGGCATAAACGCTATTTTGAAATGCTGCTACAAGCCCACCGAATGGCTCGGTGGGCTTTCGTCTTTTGGTGTGAGCAATACGATAACTCTTGTGCCGCCTAACAGTGTTGTTTCCCAGGTGGCAATTTCGGCTAGGAACTATGCGTCAAAATCTTCTGAACTTTGCGGCGTTTGCGGTGCTGGCTGCCGGGCTGTTTGCCGGCGGGTGGTACATCGACAAAAACTTTATGCCGAAGCCGGAACCCAAGCCGGTGGAACCAATCGTTCTGCCGCGGGAAACCGTGCAGGCCCTCGCCGGCGCAGTGGTGGGGTCCACGGAACCCGCCAACAAATGGCGGATCACGAGCAAATTTGAAACGGCCCAGGCGGCGTTACCAAAAGAAGCACCCAAGCCCGTCGAACCCGCGAAGGTCACGGTTGCGGAGCCGATCGAACTGATTGCCCTCGGCGACGATTCCTCCTTGAAGAAAGTGATCCTGACCACCCGTGGCGGCGCGATTCAACAAGTGACGCTCCGCAAGATTGACGAAGCCAACCGCATTGGCCGTGAAGTGAAAGGCCCGGACGGTAAACCGCAACCTCTTCGTGTGATCCCTGGCCTGGTTCGACCACGGGATACCAACACGCTGAAGGAAGAGAACGACGGGTACATCCCCGAATTGGCACCGGGCAAAGTCACCAACCCGGCGATACTTTCGGAACCGTCGTATGTCTTGTTGCACTACCCCGCCGAGGACGATCCGCAACGCCAACCCAAAGAAGCGGAGCGACTCAACGACCAATACCCGTCCGCCGAATTGGGGGAGCGAAATTGGAAAGTGACCGAACAAGGCAAGACGCCGGAAGGGGATTACCGCGTCTCGTTCGAGACCTCTCTGGGATCGCCCTACTTCTTGAAGTTGAAGAAAACTTACACACTCGCGGCGCGTGATTACCACGTCGGGTTCACGTTAGACATCATTCCTGAAGCCGGACGGGAAAAGGGTAAAGGGAAGTTCCGCTACCAGATCGTTGGCGCCCACGGCATCCCGGTGGAAGGGGAGTGGTACGCCCAAAGTTACCGCAACGTGATGGTCGGCTCGATCACGCCGAAAGGGAGTTTCCGCCGGTCGTTCGAGGACGCCGCCACGATCCACACCCAATCCGGCGGCATGATTGTGAACAAGGGCGAAAACACGTTTACATATGCCGCCGTCGGGTCGCAATACTTTGCCAGCGCGCTGGCCATCGACGAGACGCAACCGCCGGCGTTGAAAAGTGGGATGTGGGACTACGTCCGCCCGACCCGCGAACCGGCACTGTGGGACGACCCGACGCACCTCTTCCTTTCCGACGTGACGTTCCGAGTCGTGTCGATGCCGATCGACTTGGAACCGGGCCAAACCCTGTCGCACAAGTACCTGATTTACAACGGCCCGATGAAGGTGCGGTTGCTCGGCCAGATGATCGACAAGGAAACGAAGGAGGTCGAAGTCAGCACCGAACTGGTGGAGCGGTACCTCAACAAACTGACGCTGAACACGCTCACCGATTACCACTCGCCGAACTTTTTCGGCAAGGTGGCGAACGCGATCTACTGGTCCGATGTCGTCATCACGTCCACGAATCTCATGCACGACATCTTGGGCTTCTTGCACCGCTACGTTCCCATCTGGGGCTTGAACATCATCATGCTCACGGTGATGGTCCGAATGGTCCTGTTCGTGCCCAGCCGCAAACAGCAAGCGACGATGGCGCGGATGCAGGAAAAGATGGCCAAGATGAAGCCGGAACTCGATGTTTTGACGCTGAAATACAAAGACGACCCGGCCGCGTTACAACAAGAAAAAACTAAGTTGATGTTCAAGCATGGCGTCAACCCGCTGGCCACGATGGGCGGTTGCCTATTGTTGTTCGCGCAGATGCCGGTGTTCATGGGGCTGTACTTCTGCTTGCAAGAATCCGTGTTCTTCCGCCTCGAACCGTTCCTGTGGTTTCAGAACTTGGCCGCACCGGACATGACCGTGTGGTGGTCCGAAACGATCCCGTTCATCAGCGTACCGGAAAGCCTGGGCGGTGCGATTTACCTCGGGCCGTTTTTCAACATCCTGCCGCTCATCGCTGTGAGTTTAATCTTCATTCAGCAGTGGATTTCGATGCCGCCGCCGACCGACGAGCAACAAGAAATGCAGCAAAAGATGATGAAGTTCATGGTCCTAATTATGGCCATATTCTTCTACAAGTCGCCGTCGGGGTTGTGCCTGTACTTCATCTGTAGCACCAGTTGGGCGCTCGCCGAACGCAAGCTCATCAAGAAGTCGAAGCCAACCCTTGGGGATGTTCCGCCCCCCGATAGCCTGCTCGCAAACGGCAAGCCCGATGCCCCAACCGAACCGGAAAATCCAGGGCTGATCGGGCGAATGCGGGACAAGATGCGGACGAAAATGGAAGAGCTACAACAACAAGCCGACGCCCAAGCCGACCGCCAAATCCGCAACGACCCC
>JAYSXU010000663.1:0-3311 GCA_043716965.1 Fimbriiglobus sp. | reverse complement strand
TCCGTCGCCGGATCATCGTCATCTGTTGCCGGGTCTCGCGGGCGCTAGTTGACGGGGGCGTAGGCTTGGCGACGACAGTCGGTTGCGGCGTAGCAATGGCCGCCGGTGACTTGTAGTTCGCCGCATCCTCTTTAGTCACAAGTCCCTTTGGACCCGTGCCAGTTACTTGCGATGATGCCACAGCTTTTTCAGCAAGAATCCGGTTGGCCGCCGGGGAAACCATCGGCTCGGCGGGCTTCGGCAACGTGGCGGCAGGAGAGGCGGTGGCGGCAGGTGCAACTGTCTTTGCGGGTTCGGTCGCCGCCACACTTGCAACTCCGGCAGGGTCAATCTCCGCGACGATTGTCCCGATCGGGACGATCTCGCCTTCCTTCACTTTGATATTCAGCACGCCAGCCGTTTGCGCCGTCACCGTCTGCGCGGCCTTGTCCGATTCCAGTTCAAAGATCGGCTCATCGACTTTGACCAGCGAACCATGCGGCCTGTACCACTTGGCGATTTTTCCCTCCGTCACCGATTCACCGGGCGACGGCACTTTCACCTGTTCGACTGCCATGTTTGCGATTCCTTGGTCGGGTCGTTGTTACACTTATTCTAGGAATCCCAGGCGACAAAAAACCGGATTCACCACAGAGGCACAGAGACACCGAGAAAACCATTCAAACTGTTTTGGATTTCTCGGTGTCTCTGTGCCTCTGTGGTGAAAATTGCTTTCCTCAAGCCTTCTTCTTGGCCGCAACGAAGTGTGGGGCGGGCTTGGTGAGGGCCGCGTCCAGCAATTCCGCTTGCTCGTGTTTGTGGACGAACAGGGAGCCAGTGGACGGGCTAGCGCTGGGGTCACGGCCCACGTACTCGAACGGGAAGCCCATTGCCCGCAGGCGCGGTTCGACGAAGAACCACCCGCCGTTGTTGTGCGATTCTTCCTGCGCCCACACGAACTCGGTCGCCCGGCGGTACTTGGCTAACACCGTTTTGAGTTGTTCTTCCGGCCACGGGTAAAACTGTTCAAGACGGAGCAGGGCGACATCGTCCTTCTTCAACTCCGTCCGCTTCGCCAGTAGTTCGTAATAAACCTTGCCACTACAAATCACAACCCGCCGCACAGTGTCCGCATTGACCGTGTCGTCGATCACTTCCTGGAATTGCCCGGTCGTGAAGTCGCTAACTGGCGAGACCGCCATCGCGTGGCGGAGTAAGGACTTCGGCGTCATGACGACCAACGGCTTGCGGAAGGTGCGTTTCATTTGCCGCCGCAAGGCGTGGAAGTAGTTCGCCGGCGTGGTGAAGTTGCACACTTGGATGTTGTCTTCCGCACACGCTTGTAGGAAGCGTTCCAGGCGGGCGGAGGAGTGTTCCGGGCCTTGGCCTTCGTAGCCGTGCGGCAACAGCAACACGACACCACTGGACCGCGTCCACTTCGATTCGCCGGACGTGATGAACTGGTCGATGATGACCTGGGCACCGTTGGCGAAGTCGCCGAACTGTGCTTCCCACATGACGAGAGCGGTTGGGTCGTCGAGCGTGTAACCGTACTCAAACCCGAGGATCGCCGCTTCCGAAAGCGAGCTGTCGAACACGTCAAACGGGGCTTGGGTGGGGTCGATCCGGTCGAGCGGGCAGAACGACTTGCCGGTTTCTTGGTCGTAATAAGTGGAGTGGCGATGGGCAAAAGTTCCGCGTCGGCTGTCTTGCCCGCTGAGGCGGACCAAGTGCCCTTCGAGAACCAGCGAACCAAATGCGAGCGCTTCCCCGGTGCCCCAATCGAGCGACTTACGACCACGAATATCGTCGCGGCGCTTCTCGGCCAGCTTTTTGATGGTCGGGTGGAAGTTGAAGCCCTCGGGCACGTTGACGAATTGGTCCGCAATGCGGTCCGCGACAGCCTCCGGAATCGCCGTGTTCACCGGCGTGTGGGTGTACTCCTTGGTGAGTTTCCCCCACTGTTCCCCGGTGAACCCGAGCATTTTCTTCGGCTTGGGCGGACTGCCCTTCACGCCTTGTAAAGCTTCGTCGAGCTTGGTGTGAAACTGGTTGTTGATCGCCTCCGCTTCGTCGGCTTGGATCGCGCCTTCCGCGACGAGTTGTTCGGTGTAGACGACCTGCACCGGCTTCTTCGCCTTGATCTTGCGGTACTCGACGGGCTGCGTGAAGGCGGGTTCGTCCCCCTCGTTGTGACCGTACTTGCGGTAGCAAACCATGTCGATGACGACATCGCTCTTGAACTGTTGCCGGTACTCCAGCGCGAGTTGCGACAGGTAGACCGCCGCCTCGGGGTCTTCGCCGTTGACGTGGAAAATCGGCGCTTGGATGAACTTGGCGAGGTCGGTGCAATACTGCGTCGATCGGGCGTCACGTGGGTTCGTCGTGAAGCCGATTTGGTTGTTGATGACGATGTGGAGTGTGCCGCCGGTGCGGTACCCGGTGAGGTTCGCCATGTTCAACGTCTCGGCCACCAGACCTTGGCCCATGAACGCCGCGTCGCCGTGGATGAGCAGCGGCAAACCGCGACTGCGTTCGGTGTCGCCGTGGATGCGCTGCTTCGCCCGCACGCGGCCTTCGACGACGGGGTTCACGGCTTCCAGGTGGCTCGGGTTGGGGCACAGTGAAACGTGAACCTGCCCGCCGCCCGTCGTGGCGATGTTGGACGAAAAGCCCATGTGGTACTTCACGTCGCCGTCGCCGTCCTTCGTCGATTCCGGCATGTACAGGTCTTCAAACTCGTTGAAAATTTGCTCGAACGGCTTCTGCAACGTGTTCGCCAGCACGTTGAGCCGGCCGCGGTGGGCCATCCCGATCACGATCTCCTGCACGCCCAAGCTCGGCGACTTCTCAACAATGGCGTCGAGCATCGGCAGGAGCGTCTCACTCCCTTCGAGCGAGAACCGCTTCTGGCCGACGAACTTGGTGTGCAGGTAGTTCTCGAAGTGAGCGGCCCAGTGAAGCGTCATCAGGATGCGGTACTTTTGCCGCAGGTCGAGCGTCGGCTTGTTGCGAATCGGCTCCATGCGGGTGCCGAGCCACTTGCGTTTCTCCAGGTCGTCGATGTGCATGAACTCGACGCCGATCCGCCCGGAGTACGTGCCCCGAAGTATGTCTAACAAATCCGCCAGCTTCGTGGCCCCGTGCAGGCCGAATACCATCGAGCCGTCCACTATTTTGTCGAGGTCGGCATCAGTCAGCCCGAAATTCTCAAGCTTCAACAGTGGGTGCGGTAGGGGTGGGTTGTCTTGAAGGGGGTCAATGTGAGCTTGGAAGTGACCCACTTGCCGGTACCAGTTGACCAGCCGCACGACGCCGGTTTGCAACCGGAG
>JAYSXU010000662.1:0-9983 GCA_043716965.1 Fimbriiglobus sp. | reverse complement strand
TTATAAACCGCCACGGTGTACCCGTGCGATTCCATGTTCAAAATGAGGTTCTCCCCCATCACCGCGAGGCCAATCAACCCAATGTCTGCGGTAGCCATACCCAAGATTCCTGCGTGTGAAACGAACGACAACCATTGCACAGCATTGTAGGAAAACGCGACTTCATCGGTTGCGTCTCTTGTATCCGGGCGCGGGACCGTCCAGAATTGCGGAGTAGAGATTGGGCGAAGCGTGGTGGACACAAGAACCGAATTGACACGATGTGAACAGAAACGGTTTTCAACCCCAACGGGGTTGTTCCATTAGCCCAGGGTTTGAGGAGGCTTTGCGACGATTACCCTGGGAACCGCACCCAACACCAACAGTCTTCGCAACCGGAAGAAGCGTCCCAGGGTAACGGACCTTCGGTCCGCAACCCTGGGCTAATGGAACAACCCCGGTGGGGTTGAAAACACATATTGATCGACATCAACAAATGGGACGCACAGCCATCCCGGAGACCTCATCAATGCGTATCGCACTGCTTGTTTTGTCCTTGGCGACGACCAACCTGATTGCGTTGGAACCGAAGGACGTGGTGGTCATCGGTAACAAGAACATGCCCGCGTCAAAAGAAGTGGCGGAGCATTACTTGGCGAAGCGGAAGGTGCCGCGTGAGAACCTGATTCTGCTCGACCTGCCGACGACTGAAGACATCACCCGGCCGGACTACGACAGGAAACTTGTGGCCCCGCTCAAGGAATTCTTGAAGGACCGCAAAGAGAGCATCAAGGTGTTGCTGACGGTTTATGGCGTACCGCTGCGAGTTGGATTGCAAGAGATGACACCCGAAGAGAAAGCCGATGTTGGTAAACTGCGCCCCGAGTTAGACGCACTGCAAAAGCACATCGCGGAATTGGAGAAAGCCAAGCCGGTGGATGCCGAGAAGCTAGCGGCTGCTCGGGAATCGGCGACGAAAACGAACGAAACAATTTACCGACTTTCGCACGGTGAATCGCACGCTGCGGTGGACTCCGAGTTGATGTTGCTTTGGTTTCCGCCGTATGAACTGCAACGCTTTCAAGTGAACCCGCTGAATTGGCAATACCCCGAAGCCAAGCGCGAGCGTGCCAAGTTGGTCTTGATGACATCTCGGTTGGACGGTCCGTCACCGGCGATTGCGATGCGGCTTGTGGATGACGCGATGGCCGTCGAAACTGCGGGCGGGTTGAAGGGCAAAGCCTACGTGGACGCACGCGGGATTTCGTTCGACCCGAAGAAAAAGGGTGAGGAAGGCACGGGCTATGAAGGCTACGATGAGTCGTTCCGCGAAACCGCCGCGATCCTGAAAGCGGCGAACCTGGACGTGACCTTGGACGACAAGCCGGACGTGTTCAAAGCGGATACCTGCCCGGATGCGGCGCTATACACGGGGTGGTATTCGGCGGCGAATTATGTTCCCAATTGCAAGTACGTTCAGGGTGCGGTGGCGTGGCACTTGGCCAGTTACGAGGCGGGAACTTTGCGTGACGCCACGTCGAAAATCTGGTGCCCGAACTTGCTGAAAGACGGCGTAGCCGTGACGATCGGCCCGGTCGCGGAGCCGTACACCATCGGCTTCCCCAAGCCGGCGGAGTTCTTCGGCTACTTGGTCACCGGGAAGTACACGGTCGCCGAGTGCTACGCCAAGACCGCGATCATGGCGAGTTGGATGGGCGTGCTGGTTGCAGACCCACTTTACAACCCCTACGGGACGACCAAGCCCGGCAAGGAATCGGCGATTCATTCCAGCCCGAAGGGCGTCGCCAGTCCGTTCAAGTAGCCTCGAAGGTCGCAGCCAACCGTCGCAACCCGTCGTCAATCCCGACGTGCGGCACGTAGCCCAAATCACGCCGCGCCGTCGTGATGTCGTACCAATGCGACGTGCTGAGTTGGGAGGCGATGAACCGCGTCATCGGCGGTTCGGCGGACAAGTGAAGTGCTTTGTAGACCCGCTCCAACAGCAGTCCGGCGAGCTTCGCTTTCCACACCGACACGCTTTGCGTGACCGGCGGCAGCTTGGCCATTGCGAGAACCCGGTTGATAAATTCCCACAAATCGACCGGCTGACCATCGCTAATGAAATAGGGCTTGCCACAGATCGGCGAACCGTTGGTCAGCTTGTCGGCGGCTAGCAAGTGCGCATCCGCTGCGTTGTCCACGTAGGTAATGTCCACGCAGATGGGATGCGTGCCGATCCGCTTCAACCGCCCCGCCTTCGCCCGCGCAATCACACGGGGAATCAGGTGCGGGTCACCCGGCCCCCAGATCAGGTGTGGACGTAGCGCGACTGTCCTCAACTCCGGGCCGTTCGCGGCCAACACGGCTTGTTCGGCGATCGCTTTGGAGGCGGGATACTCGGCTTCAAAGTGCTTCGGGTAGGGCAACGATTCGTTACCCCCTTCCACACTGATTCCCGAATGAACCACGCTAGGCGTGCTGGTGTAAACCAGTCGCGGCACCCGTTGGATTTTGCACGCGGCAATTACATTCTGCGTACCGAGTGTGTTCGTGTGGTAGTAGTCCGAATAGCGGCCCCAAACGCCCGCCTTGGCAGCCACGTGGAACACGACATCACACCCCGCCACCGCCCGTGACACCGCGTTGACATCGGACAAATCACCAGAGAATTGTTCAACACCCAGGTCACTCAACCACGGGTATACGGTGCGTGTGAACGACCGCACCGTGTCGCCCCGTTGACACAATTTCTGCACAATCCGCCCGCCCAGAAACCCACCGCCGCCCGTGACCAATGCGTTCATGGCGTCCCCTTGGTCGCGTTCGTAGGCCGCCAGTTTTTGCCCAACTTCCGGTCCGCCCACACCGCCAGTTTCTCGCGGAAGATCTTCGAGTTGTGCCGCACGTCCATCGGGAAACCGGGATGCAACAAGAACGTAGTGACGTGCTGTGTGTGTTGAAATCGCCGAGCTTGTGACAACAGAATGTCACTGACAATCGCCGCGTCGTAACGTTCCAGACACAGCACTGGGTACGCCACGCCATCCCGTCTCACGCCGACGAGCGCCGAGCGGAACACGCCGGGGATCGCGTTGAATATCGGTTCGACTTGGTCCGTGAACAGCGTGCCCCACGGTGTCATCACGCGGTGCGATTTCCGTCCACAAAACCACAGCCGCCCCTCTTCGTCCCAGTAGCCGACATCGCCCATCCGGTGAAGAATCTCGCCTGTTTTGGCGTCTCGGATTTTGGCCAGCTTCGTGGCGTCAGGTCGGCGGAAGTATTCGCGCGTCACCACCGGGCCACGCACGACAAACTCACCGATTTCACCTTTCGGTAAGCAACTGGATTCGTCCCAGTCGGCAATCGGTTCGTCCGAAATCGGGATCACGTAAACTCGCATTTCTTCGACCACTCGCCCGATGCACACACCACGACCCAGGGCCGTCAAGTGTTGGGTTTCGCGCAATATCTCCCGGCTGCCGATGTTGGCAACCGGCAACGATTCGGTTGCACCGTAGGGCGTGAAAATCTCAACGTCACGCGGGATGTTTTTCGTCAACATGTCCAACGCCGCTGGGGTCGCGGGTGCCCCGGCGGAAATGACGCGGCGAAGCGTTGACAGTGACGGTGCGTTGTCACTGGTTAATTGCGCGAGCCGCCGGATGACCGCCGGCGAACCGAACAAGTTCGTTACGCCGAACTGTTTCACTTGGGTCGCCACTTTTCGTGGGTCGATCAATGCGGGGCGGCTGGGGTCCATGTCCGGGATCACACACGTCATGCCGAGTGCCGGACCGAACAGCGCGAACAACGGGAACGTGCAGAGATCGACTTCGCCCGGCGTGATGCCGTAGGTCGATTTCAACATCTCGACTTGGGCAGCGAAGATGCCGTGCGTGTAAACCACGCCCTTCGCAACACCAGTGCTACCACTCGTGAATAGTATCGCTGCGGTGTCGTCACGGGACTGGTCTGGGATTGGGAACACGCCGAGTGACAACCCGTTGTTACGAATCGTTCGCAACGAATGGTGACAAAAGCAACGCCCCGGTCCGACGTTCACGGTCGTGCGGACCGACTGCTTCGCCCAACCCAGAATGCGACGGGCGAGATGGGCTTTCGGGATGCCGATGAACGCCTCCGGTTCCGC
The DNA here is from genome assembly GCA_043716965.1 of Fimbriiglobus sp. Classification (GTDB taxonomy): domain Bacteria; phylum Planctomycetota; class Planctomycetia; order Gemmatales; family Gemmataceae; genus Fimbriiglobus. The sequence continues at coordinate 5,851 of JAYSXU010000662.1, read as the reverse complement.
ATCCGCTAGGCACTTGCCCAGGTTCTTGATCCCCATGCCGGGGTCGATCAGCACTGGAATCGCGCCGACTTTGAACAGTGCGAACGTGAGCGAGAAAAAGTCAATCGACGGTGGCACCATCAGCGCCGCGCGCGTTCCCCGTGTGATTCCCGCCTTCACCAAGCCGTGGGCAATCCGGTCCGAATCGGCGTTGAGTTCCGCGAACGTCAACGTGGTGTATTCATTCGGCCCGTCGTACTTCACGGCCCCACGTGGAACGTGGATCGCTGCCCGCGTCGGGTCCGCAGCCGCCAGACGAACCAGATGAGACGCGACGTTGACGGGTGGGGTGGTCATTCGACTTCGGTCAGGATGTGGTCGGGGTCACGAGTAATCACTTTTTGGCCAGAATCATCGACGATCATGTCCAAGTCCCCCATCACGATCGCGCCGATCACCGCATCGGATCGAGACGGTTCGACGATGGCGCTGAACACCCCGCCGCGCCCGTTGAACGCAACGTGGGCATCACGGACGATGGATCGCTCTGACACGGGCAGCCCGACTGTCTCGCAGACAGATCGCGGCAGAACGAGTTTCATGACACTCGTGTCAATCACACCGCATAGCGTCACCCGACGGACGTGATCGCGGTAACCGGCTTCCTGCAACAGCATGTCAGCGTAATTTGACAGCTCAAATTCCACGGTCACGCGGCCCATTGTCAGTCCCCTTTGATCGGGTGCTTCGCCAGATAGTCTTGCACCTTCAGGATAGCCTCGTCGGCGGCGTCCTCAAGGAGGTAGTGCCCGCAGTCCGGCCACGTGTGGGTCTCAGCGTGCGGGAGGTAACGTTGGAACTCGGCGAGGAAGTGCTTGTCGAACACGAAGTCGCGCATCCCCCAGAGTAGCAGCGTCGGCGTCGCGGCGAACTTGGCGAGTGACACTGCGGTGTCACTGACGATGTCGTAGCCGGGGTCTTGGGCGCTCAGCGGGATCGTCTGCACGAACTTCAGCACCGCTAGCCGGTGGGCGGGGGTGTCGTAGGGCTTCAGGTACATCGCACGGACTTCGGGCGGCAGCGGCTTGCGGGTCACGCACCACTTGGCGGCAGCGCGGCAGAAGGCGTTGCGGTGCAGGATCAGCCACGCCCCGATGGCCGTGTTCCGCCCGAGCCACAAGGACCACGGGAAGCCCTTCGCCTTGGGAAGTGGGAACGCGCCGGTGTTGGTGGCGATGATCCGTTTGATGCGTCCGGGGTGCCGGGCGGCGTAGCTCATGCCGATCATTCCGCCCCAGTCTTGCACGATCAACGTGATATTTTGCGTCACGCCGAGGTGGTCGAGTAACGCTTCGAGGTCGTCGATGCGGGACTTCAAGCTGAAGTCGTACTGCGCCGCCGTCGGCTTGTCCGACAGTCCGCAACCCAGCTGATCCGGCACGATGCAACGGTTCGTTCCGCGCAGCGCGAGAACCAGGTTGCGGAAGTAGAAACTCCAGGTCGGGTTGCCGTGGACCATCACGACCGGGTGACCTTCGCCTTCGTCCAGGAAGTGCAAACGACCGCCGGGGCGGTCGTGGTAGTGGCCGGTAAACGGGTACAGAGGGTTCACCACTCGATCCCCAACATGAGGCAGTTTAACCCGCTACCGATACCAAGCCAGCCGACGCGGTCGCCGGGTTGCAGGAACTCGCGTTCTTCCGCAATCGCCGCCGTCATCGGCAACGACACTGTGCCAATGTTGCCGAGGAACGGGAACGTGTTGAAGTCCTTGTCCGGCGAAATCCCGAAGCCCTTCAGGATCGCGTCACGGTGCCCGGCGCCGACTTGGTGGCAGATGACTTTGTCGATCTGCTCCTTCGCCCAGCCGAGTTTCGTCAGGAACGTCACCCACGTCCGCGTGCCGAGATCGACGCCGAACTTCAGTACCTCGCCCGCGTGGGTCTCCATGAACGGCATCATGACGTGCTTCATGCCCAGTGAGTAACCGCTCTTCACGAGCGTCCCGGCTTGCGTGCCGAGAACTTGGTCGAACACGGCGGGGACTTTGTTTTCAATCAGTCGGCCCACGGAAGTCGGCAGAATGGACCGCACGCCCCACTTGCACAGGTTGTGGTGTTCCGGCGCGTTCTTCGCGGCGCCGCCGACCAACCGACGACGGCGAGACGGTGCCATGTCTTCGCCGGTGACGAGGATCGCCACTGCACCCGAGCCGCCGGTGAACGTGGCGAGCGAGGAGCGGAACACGTCGAGCGACTTCGTCTCGTTCAGGTTGTCGATGGCCGTTTCGTTGATCTCGCGGGCCGTCTCGCAACTGACCACCAACCCGGCGCGACACTGCCCGAGTTCAATGCGGTTCGCCACTTCGATCACGCCGTTCAATACGCCCAAGCATGCATTGCTCAAGTCGTACATCGTCGCGTCGGTGCTAATGCCAAGGTTCGCGGCGACGGCACACGCGGTGGCCGGCTCGTACTGCTCCCGGCACACACCGGCGTAGATGAGGATGTCCACGTCTTTGGGGTTAAACCGCGCTTTCGCCAACGCCTTCTGCCCCGCAGCCGTGGCACCTTGCGACAGCCGATAATTTGGCTCCCACCACCGGCGTTCGGTAATGCCGGTGAGTAGTTCCAGTTGCCCCATCGGTAACCGATGGGCGTCGTAGATCGGCTTCAAGCGCGCCTCCAATTCGGTCGTGGAAATCACAACCGGCGGTAGCTCGTAGCCAATGGATTCGAGGTAGACGCGATTATAGTGCATCGTGCGGCGGGCCTAGTTTGCGGTGTGAAACACTACACAACTCGTCGTCATTCTCTTCGATTTCGGCCATGTAGGGGCCGTTCTGTCAGCCCAGGGCCATGCCCTGGGAACCGTGCAGAGATAAGGTTTTCGTCCCGATCAGGATGGTTCGTGCCCGACGGCATCCAACCCCATCAACCGTCCCTTCAAGCGTTCCCAGGGCATGGCCCTGGGCTGACAGAACGGCCCTTTCAGGGCCGGAAATCCAATGCAACTGACTCACTACTCTAGTGTAAACCCGGTCATCTGGTAGATGATTCGGCCATCGACGGTCAGGAACCCGTTGGCGGTCATCCGGCGTTGCGTGTCATCGACGGCGGTGATTTCCAGAACGACCTTCACATCGCGGTCGGTCGGAACGACTTGGCCGCGGTAGGTCCACTCGTGCTTCTGGTTCAGTGCCACGGTTTGCCAACCCTTCGTGGGGGCGACTTTCCAACGCTTCCAGGCGGCGTACTTCAGCAATTGGAGGAACGATTCGAGGCCCAACGAACCCGGCCAGACCGGGTCTTGGTAGAAGTGGGCCTTGAAGAACCAGAACGACGGATCGACGGCGATTCGGCCCTGCACGATGCCTAGCCCTTTGCGACCACCTGTTGGAAGATAGCCGTCGATGCGGTCGATCATGCGCATCATTGGCATCGGGAACGGGGCGGTATGCGGCAGGCGGTCGCTTTCAAAATCGGGCAGGGCCATCTGGGTGGCGCTGATGTACGGCACCTTCGCCGTCGGCATCCCGACTTGGTTTTTGAGCGCGTCCGTGGCGAAGAAGCCGAAGTACGTCGTGCCTTCATACACCTTGCGATCCCGGTTCATCACGAGCATGGTGTAGTGCTGAATAATCATCCCGGCGGAGTTCGACACTTGCGTCATCGCCACGTGCGTGGTCAGCGTGCCGATGTCCGGGGTGACTTCAACAAACTGCGTGGCCTGCCCGCCGAGGTTACGGAACGACAGGTCGTTCGGACTCGTGAGGGCGGACCCACAATACGCCGCCAACCACCCGCACGGTTGCAGCGCAATCTCTAACAAGATGCTGAACGGCATTCGCGTGGAACGGTTCGATTCAAAGAACCACGCATCCGGCGGCACGTCATATTCGGCGACACACGCCGCACCCGCTTTGAGGACGAACGGTTCGCCGGTCACGGCGGTGATACGGTCGAGGAATTGGTACGGCGGTCCCGGTAGCCGGGCGAGAATGCGGCCTTGGTCGAAGATTTTGTACGGCTCGTCGAACGCTTCGGAGGGGTTGCCGTTGGAGTACGCGAGGATTTTCGACTTATCGTAGATCGCGGGTTTCAGTGGCTTTGGTAAAGCAAATCCCTGCATCACGATGGTTGAGCTTGGCGTCAGTTGACTCCACGACTGCGCTAGCTTCTCGCGGGTCAACCCGACCATCCGCAACGACAGGTTCGTGATCTCCACGATCGGTTTGCCGTCGGCGTACATCAGCGCATCGGCGATGCAGTAGGGTTCCGGGGCGTAACCGATTTCTTTGACGCTGACTTCGTAAGTGACGATGCCCGTCGTCTCAAGCACTTGGCCGCGACACTTCAACCGGCTCTTCACACCGGGCTTGGGTTCGCACACAACTTCGCCGTCACCGCCGACCCAGCCCATTCGCATCAGCAGCACCCGCAGCGTGTGCAGGCAGCATTCAAACATCAACGTGCCGGGCATCACTTTGTCGTCGATGAAGTGGCACTCGATGAACCACTCTTTGGGTTGAATCGCGTACTCGCCCCGCACGAAACCCAGCCCGAACCGGCCACCGTTGGGGTCCAGAAGTGACACTTGATCGAGCAACCGCAACATCCCGGACGGCAACGTCATCGGGTGGCTGATCTGTAGTTTTGCGAAGTCGGCCCCGAAGGCGGTGACCAGATCGCCGCGATGAAGGGCTTGGACTTGGGCGGGCGACAATGACCCCACCGCGAACGGCACGAGTGGCGTCCAATCGGCGGGCTTTTTCCCTGGGAACGGTTGTTTGTCGAGCTTCGTCTGGACGATGCCTTGCCCCGCTGCGAGGGCGGCTTGGGTGAAAAACCCGGCGACGCCGTTTTGCATCGAGAGTAAGGGTTCGCCGTTAACGCTGCCTTCAAACCGGAACCGGAACAGCCACGCATCGGCTTGGTTGAAGAACTCGTCGATGTGGATGTCATAAACAATCATCTCGCCGACTTTCGGCAGGCCGCGATGGAACGTCACGACGGCATCCAGCAGGCGATAAACCGCGACGCCTTGGGTCTGAAAGTCGATGCCGAGGAACCCGGCCAGGAACAAGTCCGCTTGCCCCGATTCCACGGTCACACTGGTGGGACATCGCCCCGCGTCCAGGTACCACCGGCCCGCATGAACCGTGTGGTCCGTGACCACGCGACCGGACTTTAACGACAACGGCTCGCCGTCGATACTGCGGACGTGATCGACCAACATGAGCGGGCCGTCCGGCAACCGCACCCGCGTGGGGAACGCATCAATCGGCGCAAACGTCGGCCCGAGCACGTCGCCAATTTTGCCTGCGGCGAACCGGAAACAGTCATCCGTTGACAGCGAACGCGGCGGCTCTTGGGACGGCCAAGCGGAGCGGCTAGCCGGAGTTGGCGTCACAATCTCCGGATCATCGTCGTCATCATCGAAACCGCCGAGTAGCCGGGCGATGTAGGCCGTCTGCGTGCCGACTGCCGCCGTGGTTGTCGCGGTCGCCGTGTGCAATCGCAGGTAGCTGTCGTGTGCGGCCACAACTCCGGCTTGACTGGCCTCGGCGGCGTCAACGAACGGCGCGAACGTCACACGCAAATCGTCCGCATCAAGACTCGGGCGCGGCATCGGCGTGACGGGAAGCGAGGCGGGTTCGAGGTCCACGTCTGGTTCAGCGAGGAGTGCCGCGAGGACCGTGGAACCCGTCGAACGATCCGAGAGATTTCGGGACGTGTCGGGGTTGATCGGCTCCGGCGTGAAGAGAATTTCGGGGTACGAAATCGGCTCGCTTCTGACGACCGGCGGCGGCGTAATCCACGGCGGCAGGGGCGGCTTTTCGGACAGCAAACCGACGCGGGTCTTCAACACC
>JAYSXU010000661.1:0-3327 GCA_043716965.1 Fimbriiglobus sp. | reverse complement strand
GAATCGGACGGTGTGTTTTTCGCCGAGTTTCAAGAGGGCTGCGAAATCGAGTGCGGTGCCATCCACCTTCGTCATCGGCTTGCCGATCCTGGCCGGGTTCTTGGGATCGCTGATGACTTCCAACTTCCACGTCTCGCGGGTCATGCCGACTTCGCGTTTCTTCTCCTCGGGCAATGAGTGCGGTAACGGCGTCCCCCGTGAGACATCGCGGAACTGGTCCGGCGGCGTGAAATACGGCTCCGGTTGCACCCCTGCTTTGGGTACCTTGACGGGCTTTTTCGGCGGTGTCGAACCGCCGTCCTGAGCGAGCACTGCCGGAGACGCCGTGAGGCCCACCACGCCCGCCGCCAGGAAGAACCGCCGCGTGAGTTGCTGATGCTCGTCCAGAAATTCGGGGGGGTTCATTGGTCGATCCTCGGGTGCGATGTCAACAGAGGCATCGAGATTGTAACCGAAAACGAGCTTGGGATGACGGCGCTCCGTGACCGGATGAAGGCCCGGAGCAAACCGGGCAAGGTCATTCTGACAGCGATCATGCGGAGGCGGCTTACCACCCTGAACGCCATCCTCAAAAACCCAAACACCGTGGCGAAATCACACCCTCGAAATCACCTAAAAGCTCCTTGACAAAAAACACAGTCGCTCAGCGGTGAATTCGCTTTTCAGAGGCCCAGTGATTTAAGCTGCACCCAAACCGACACGATAAATGCACTCAACGATAGACGCGGGGGCTGTCAACAGGTTAAGATTGCGAAAGTCAGAATCGAATCACACGGTCTCTTCCCACCGAGGGTTAACCCAATGCGGATCGCAACAGGAGTTGGCTACTTCTTCACGTTATTGTTGAGTGCCACGCTTGCGGGAGCACAAGACGAAGGCAAGAAAAAGGCGCCCGATGACAAGTCCAAGCAAAACGCCAAACCCATTGTTGATGACAAGCCCAAACCGGCCGACGGACCACCCGAGTTTGACGTAAGCTTCTCGGATAACAGCAATGTGAAAATGGTGATCCTCGACACAATGGTCGTGGTCACCACGAAGTATGGCAAGCTGACAATCCCGTACACCGAATTGCGGCGTGTGGAATTCGGCTTCCGGTACCCCGATGGGTTAGAAGCCAAGATCGAAGCGGCGATTGCCAAGCTCGGTGCCCCGGCGTTTCAAGAACGGGAAGATGCCGAAAAAGAACTGGCCGGCTTCAAAGAGTACGCGGTGCCCTCCCTGAAGCGGGCGACCAAGAACAGTGACGCGGAGCTTGCCCGCCGGGCCGAGGACGTGTTGAAAATCCTCACGAAGAAGCTTCCCGCCGATCGCCTCAATCTCAAAGACCTCGACACGGTGGAAACAAACGACTTCACCGTTCGTGGTCGATTGGAAACGACTACACTCAAAGTGAAGACCAAGCAGTTCGGCGAAACCACGCTCAAGATCGACGAAGTCAAAACCATAAGGGCGACGTTTGCTGGTGCCGGGTCGAACGAAATCACGCTGGATGCGAGCAAGTACGCCAAACTTAACTATGCAAGCTGGATGGATAGTGGGATTGATGTCTCGACCGACGTGCCACTGGAAATCACGGCGACGGGTGAGGTCGATCAGTGGCCGCAAGAACCGGGTCGGTACTTGGCGAAACCCGAAGGTGGTAGCGGCGCCGCGCCAGGGATGCCGAATCAGATGGGGCCGCCCGGTGTTCCCAATAACAATCAAGGGGTTCGGGGTATGCAAGCGGGCTTTGTTCGCTCCGGTTCGATTCTAGGCAAGATTGGCGCGAACGGTGCCCCCTTCGTGGTAGGGTCGAATTACAAACAAGCCACCTCTCCGACCGCCGGTCGGCTTTACCTCATCATTGCCCCGAGTAGTTGGGGTAACAACGATTGCAGTGGCAGCTACAAAGTGAAAGTCAAAGTCGGCGAATAGTTATACCAAGATCGTAAACCGAATGAAGCACCACGTCGGTGGGGCTTCATTTGTTCATCCCTCACTGGAAACCGTCATGAACCTCTCGGGCAAGCGGATCGCAATGCTGATCGAGCAACAATATCAAGAGATGGAAGTGTGGTACCCCGTTTACCGGCTCAAGGAAGCGGGCGCGGCCGTCACACTCGTCGGCTTGGAAGCAGGCAAAGTTTACGCCAGTAAACTCGGCTACCCCGCGAAGGCCGATGTCGCCGCCCACAGCGTTAACGCCGCCGATTTCGATGCGATCATCATCCCCGGTGGGTTTGCCCCGGATTACATTCGACGTAGTGAAGCGATGCTGAAGTTGGTTCGGGATATGGCCGCTGCCAACAAACCCACCGCCGCCATCTGCCACGGCCCGTGGGTGCTTTGCTCGACGACAGCACTTCGTGGCAAGAAAGCAACCTGCTTCCATTCGATCAAAGACGACGTGGTGAACGCCGGTGCGATCTACGTCGATGCTGAAGTGGTCGTGGATGGCAACATCATCACCAGCCGCAAGCCTGATGACTTGCCCGCGTTCACGGTGGTTGTGATGAAGGCGATGGGTTAGAGGAGTTTCAAGTTATTCGATGTTGCAAGTTGATTGTTGGATTTGTAACTCAACCAGTCGCTGTTTGAAATCTGCGATTACTTCACCGATCGGAATGGCGTCATCAAGGTATTGTAACCGCTGCTCAAGGTTATTCTGTTCGGTTGGAGATTGGTCAATCTTCAGCATCAGTTCATCGAGTGTGCAGGAATCTTCGGTTGTGTTCAAAGCGAGTTGTACTGAAGCTTGTTGCTCGGAAGTGGCGTTTGGCCTTGTCTTTCGAGGGCGTTCTACTGGCTTCGGTGGCAGGTAATACCCCATTGACTGACCGGACTCATCTTCGATCGGCATCGGGGCATCATTCCCGTTGATCTGGATCGCTTCACGCAACAGTGCCACCAGCACCGCTTGCTTGTCTTCGAGGCTCAACGACTGCACGTAGACTACGGGTGAAAGCGGTCGTGTTACGGAATCGGTTGTTGCGCTCATATTTCACCTTGGCGTTGCCTTTCGTCCCTAGTTTATATGCTACACGAACCGGCTGTCCGGGAATACGTTTTCCTTCAGAACAAAGTTCTCTCCCTCCAACCCCGACGGAACACGATGGCATTTTTCGATGGTGTACCCACGATCGCGTTTGAGGGTCCGGACAGCAAGAACGACCTGGCGTTTCGGCACTACAACGCCAACGAACTCGTCGAAGGCCGCTCCATGAAGGAGCACTTGCGGTTCGCGGTGTGTTATTGGCACACCATGACCGGGACGGGCGCGGACCCGTTCGGTCCGGGATGTGCCGTGCGACCGTGGGACGACCAAGGCGGGTCGGCGATGGACAT
>JAYSXU010000067.1:0-2130 GCA_043716965.1 Fimbriiglobus sp. | reverse complement strand
AACTTCCGCGATTTCAACATCCCCGAGCAGCGGTTGAAGTCGCAATCGGTCGCCGTGCACTTGGTCAAGATTTCCGAAGCGAAGGATGGCCCCTCGGCCGGCCTCGCGTTCTTGGTCGGCATGGTCTCGGCCCTCACCAACCGGCCGATCAAGCCGGGCTTCGCCTTCACCGGCGAGGTGGCCCTGCACGGTGAAGTCGGCGCCGTTGGCGGGTTGCCACTCAAGATCGCCGCGGCCGCCAAGGCCGGCCGTAAGACGGTGCTGATCCCCGCGGCCAACGCCGACGTACTGAACGAACTGACCGACGAGTTGAAAGCGATCATCGACGTGAAATTGGTCGCCACGGCGAAGGAGGCCATCGCACTCGCGCTGGTATGAGGTTCTTTTTCGGGCTGAAGATTCGCAATGCCTCCGAGGTTCCAATGCCGCGACCCCCGATCCCCGTGCAACACTTCGCCCAACTTGTGGCCCTGCTCGACCTCGAAGCGGCCGCCGAGCAAGAGGCGCTGCGCAAAGCGGCGCTGTCCGACACCGGCCTGCGCGACGGCATCACCCTCACCAAGTTGGTGCTGCGCGAAGCCGAGTTCGGCCTCGGTGGCCGGCTGATGCTCACGTTCACCCGGGCGCTGCGTTCCGACCGTCTGCAATCGAATCGCCTGCAATCCGGCTCGCCGGTGGTGCTGAACCAGACCGGCGTGAACCGACGTCACCCATCGTACCGCGGCGTCGTCTTCGACCGCGATGCCACCAGCATCGGTGTGGCCATCGAGCCGCCCGACGACGATCTGTCGGACGACGCCACTTGGCGGCTCGACCTGTCATCGGATGAAATCTCCCGGCAACGTCAGCAAGAAGCGCTGCGCCGGGCCGCCAACTCGGCCGGGGATCGCTTGGCGGAAATGCGCACGGTGCTGCTTGGCGAACGCCCGCCGCTGTTCGACAAGGAACGCAATTTAGATCTCGCACCGCACTTGAACGAACCGCAACGCGAAGCGGTCCTGTTCGCACTCAGCGCGAAAGATGTGGCGATCATCCACGGCCCGCCGGGCACCGGCAAGACCACCACGCTCGTCGAAGTGATCCGCCAAGCGGTGCTGCGCGGCGAACGCGTACTGGCCTGCGCTCCGAGCAATCACGCTGTCGATAACCTGCTCGAAAAGTTGCTCGCCATCGGCGAGAAGCCCGTGCGTGTGGGCCACCCGGCCCGCGTCGACCCCGCGCTCCGTGATCGCGCCCTCGACATGCTCGTGCAGAAACACGTGGATGGTCGACAAGCTCGCAAGTTCGCCAAGGAGGCTTACTCGTTGTTCCAGCAAGCCGACAAATGGACGAAAGAGCGGCCCCAACCCGGCGAGAAAGCGGCCCAGCGCCGAGAGGCCCGCATCTTGCTCGGCGAAGCGCGCAAGTTCGAAGCGATCGCCGCCGAACGCATTTTGAACGAGGCGCGAATCGTCTGTGGCACCCTCACCGGGCTGACCAGCGACCGGCTCATCGGCCGGCGTTTCGACTGGGCGATGGTCGACGAAGCGGGTCAGAGCACCGAGCCGGCGACTTGGCTACCACTCATGCGCGTCGACAAGCTCGTCCTCGCCGGCGACCACCGGCAACTGCCCGCGACGGTACTTTCCCCCGAGGCCGCTTCAAAGGGCCTGTCGATCAGTTTGATGGAGCGCCTCACCGATCATATGGGGCCGAAGGTCGCCCGGTTGTTGACGGTGCAGCATCGGATGCACGAGGCGATCATGGGTTTCTCGAACGGCGAGTTCTACGGCGGCGCCTTGATCGCCCACGAGTCGGTGGCGAGTCATCGGCTCTGCGATCTGGAGGGCGTGACGGCCAGTCCGCTCACCGAGCAACCGGTGCGGTTCATCGACACGGCCGGGGCCAGTTACGACGAAGAGCGCGAACCCGAAAGCGGCAGCCGGCGGAATTTGAAGGAGGCAGAACTCGCCGAAACGTACGCCCGCCGTTGGCTCGCCGCCGGCGTCCCCGCGTCGAGCATCGGCATTATTTCGCCGTACCGGGCGCAAGTGCGGCTGCTGCAAGAGATGCTGATCGACGTGCCCGATCTCGAAATCGACAGCGTGGACGGGTTCCAGGGCCAAGAGAAGGAAGCGATTCTCGTCACGT
>JAYSXU010000660.1:0-3330 GCA_043716965.1 Fimbriiglobus sp. | reverse complement strand
TGAGGGTGTAACCCTTGTCGGCTTTCTCAACCTTGGTCACTTTGAACATCGCTTTTGGGTGGTTGTTCACGTCAAAGAAGTCGGCCCCTTTCAGGTGGCCCGTCAGTTGATCGTTATCGCTGAAGATCGACTTCACGTCGATCGAGACATCAATCTTGAGTGTCGTCAGGTCGGTCCCGTCCACTTTCGCGGTGCCGCTGACAGTCTTGAAGCCGCCGGTGTGCTTGCCATCGGGCTTCCTGCCAACGAAAGTAATCGTGGTGTTATCGCCGGCGAGCTTGATGTCAGCGGCGAATGCTGGGAACGCAATTAGTGACGCAACAGCCACGGTAAACAGAGCGCGAATCATCGGAACAACCTCCAGGAGACGGGACGCCAACACCCGCAACCAACGACACACGGTTGCAGTTGAGTCAACTGTACGCACGATACCGATCAGCAGCATAGAGGCTTTCACGAAACTTTTTCCACGATCGGTCATTTTCGCTTCACGATCTTCAAGAGGCTTCCACGAAACTTTTTCCACGATCGGTCATTTTCGCTTCACGATCTTCAACTTGACCTTGTCCACGATAAACGTTTTATCCCCCGCCGCCGCGAACCGCACCTTCAACTTTCGCAGGGCACCGAACCCGTTCACGTCCAGAATTTGTCCGATGCCGTACTCCTCGTGTTGGACGACTTGCCCGTTTTCGTAGTCGTTCTCGACGCCGTCCGGGATCTTCGGTTTGATCGGCTTCATGGGCGGCAAGCCGGGGCGGGAGCCGTACCCGGCGGCGCTGGCTGTGCTACCGACTTTGCCCCGCCATTCGTCGATGGCCGCCCGAGGGAAGTTGCGCGCCGCGGTCGAGTCCTGGTGTTCCACTTCACGCGGCAATTCTTCGAGAAACATGCTGGGCACAGCGTACAGGGATTGTCCGCGAAACTCGCGCATCCGGCTGTGGCACAGGTAAAGTTCCTTCATCGCGCGGGTCATGCCGACGAAGCACAGTCGGCGTTCTTCTTCGACATCTTCTTCCTTGCCCAAGCTGCGTTCGTGCGGCAACAGCCCCTGTTCCACGGCCAACAAATAGACGATCGGAAATTCCAACCCTTTCGCGGCGTGGAACGTCATCACCGAAACATGGTCGGCACTTTCATCCCAACTATCGACATCGGACGCCAGTGTGATCAGTTCGAGGAAATCCCCGAGCGCACGGCTGTTGTCTTCGTCGTAAAATTGCTTCGCTGCGGTGATGAGTTCTTCGATGTTCGCCAAGCGGTCCGCGTCGTCGTCCTCGGCGGAATCGGCGAGCATTTTTCGGTACCCGGTTTTATCGAGGACGAGCCGGATTAAATCATGCAGTGGCTGATCCAACTGGGTACGGAGGTCGGCGAGCAGCCGGTAGAAGTCGCGCAGCCCGGTGGCGGCTTTGCCCTTAATCTCCGGGATTTTCTGCACCTGCGACGTGGCTACTAGCAAGCCGATGTCGTTGTCGTTGGCGTACTGTTGCAGGCGATCCATCGACACTTTGCCGATGCCGCGGGGTGGTTCGTTGACAACGCGCAAGAAGCTGATCGTGTCTTGCGGGTTCACTAACAACCTCAAGTACGCCAGCACGTCGCGGTTTTCTTTTCGCTCGAAGAACGCCAGCCCCTTTACGATTTGGAACGGCACGCCGTGCTTCACGAACGCCGATTCCAAGGATCGCGTCAGGGCGTTGATTCGCAGAAAAATCGCGTGGTCCCGGTACAGTGCCCGCCCCGCCTTCACCGCTTCCTTGATCCGGACGACGACGCCTTCTGCTTCGTCGAGGCCGTTCTCGAAAGTCAACACCCGAACGGGGTCACCCTCGGGGTTCTCCGTGATGAGCGTCTTTTTCTTGCGCTGCTTGTTGTTGTCAATCAACACACTCGCCGCGTGTAAAATCGCCTTCGTACTGCGGTAATTCTGCTCCAGGGTAATGACGCGGGTGTCCGGGAAGTCGCGTTCAAAGTCGAGGATGTTCTTGATGTCCGACCCGCGCCACTTGTAGATCGACTGGTCCGGGTCGCCCACGACACACAGGTTCGGGTAGCGGATCGACAGGCGACGGGCAATTTCGTACTGGGCTTGGTTGGTGTCCTGGTACTCGTCGATCAAGATGTACTCGAAGCGGCGGTCGAGGTCGGCCCGCAGTTCTTCGTTGATCTTCAAAAAGAGCGCGGGCAAGTACAACAAGTCGTCGAAGTCCATGCCGTTGGCGGCGCGGAGTTTCTTTTCATAGATGTGGTAAATCTTCGCCACGGTTTGGCTGAAGAAATCGCCCGCTGCTTGGTCGTAGAGCTTCGGCGTGAGGAGTTGGTTTTTCGCCTTACTGATGGCACCCGCGATGCGCTCCGGAGTGAACTTCACGTCGTCAATGCCGGCGGTGTTCAGAGCATCCTTCACAAGCCGGTTGCGGTCGTCGGTGTCGTAGATCGTGAAGTTTTTGTCGAGGTTGAGGCGGTCGGAATACTGGCGCAACAGTCGCGCACCGAGGCTGTGAAACGTGCTGACCCAGACCCGATTGCCGGGGACGAGTTGTTCGACGCGGTGGCGCATTTCCCCGGCGGCTTTGTTGGTGAACGTGATCGCCAGGATGTTGTGCGCGCGAACACCTTGTTGCAACAGGTACGCGACCCGGCGGGTAATCACCCGGGTTTTCCCGGACCCCGCACCGGCCAGGATCAGCAGCGGCCCTTCGCCGTGTTTAACGGCGGCTTGCTGCGCTTCCGTCAAATCCGCGAGCAGATCGCCGGGTTTCATTGACGCTGACGACATGTATTCGGTTCCTTGCCAATGACCGCGTGTGGCAAAAAGTTTCTGGCGTTGGGCGTCGTGATAGGGGAGCCTTGGCACGACGCCTTACATTCGACTTCTTTGACAGGATGAACAGGATTCAACAGGATTTCAAAATTGTCTTCAATCCTGTTGAATCCTGTTCATCCTGTCAAAAATCTTCTCGACTGTTGTGTAGATTCTATGGTAGTCGATTGGCTGCGACGAATGGACACCAGGGGCGGACGTGTGATGGACATCGCGGGGATGGGAACGCACATCGTGGAGTGCTTGCGAGTCAGCCAGCTCATCGACCAACACGCGGATGCGTTTTTGGACCAAGTGTACACGCCGTCCGAACAGATTTTTTGCCGCGACCGTAAGCGAACGATTGAACACTACGCCGCGATTTGGGCTGCGAAGGAAGCGGTCTTCCGCAGCCTGGGAATTACGTGGCGTAAGGGTGTCGATTGGAAAGACGTTGAGATTTTGTGCGACAACCCGGTCGAACCCACGGTCGTGTTCACCGGGCCGACACGTGAACTCGTTCA
>JAYSXU010000659.1:0-3336 GCA_043716965.1 Fimbriiglobus sp. | reverse complement strand
GTGAGGGCGCGGAACGAATCGGTGATGAGGTCGGCGGTGCGTTGTTGCACGATGCTGTGGCGGAACAGCGGTCGCAGCACCTCGCTGGGGCCGTCCGCGTGGAGTTGTTGGTTCAAGTGGTGGTGGCAGCACGGCACGCTGAGCAGCAGCTTGGCTTCACTGGTGATCGCCATTGCGATGGCGTCGTCGGTTGCGGTGTCACACGCATGAAGTGCCACGACGATGTCCGGCTTCACGTTCACCGCGTCGATACGGCCAACCGTGAATGACAACGTATTGGCAGTAAGTTGTTCCGCGCGGTCCACGCTCTTGCGGATCACGTCTTCATTCACGTCAATGCCGTGGATGCGGGCGGGGATTTGCAGCACGTCGTTCAAGTAATGGTGTAGTGCGAGCGTTAAGTAACTGGAACCGCAACCGCAATCGAGGATCACGACATCGCGGCCCAAAGTCCGCAAGCCGGCGTCGTCGAGGCAGTGTAGCAGTTGCTTCAAGAACTCGTTGATCTGGGTGTACTTGCCGCGCATCGTCGGTCGGACGTGGCCGTCGCGCGTGAGAATGCCCATGACCTCCAGCAACCGATTCGCCCGCCCTTCCGGCAACGGGACGTCTTTCACGCGATTGTGGGCGAGGGGCACTGCTTCCGAGGACATGACTTTGCGCCGCCCGATTTGAACGTGGCCCTTCTTCGTAGTACGGATGTCGATTTCCTCGCGGCTCGTCGTCAGATGAATGCCGGCGTAGCCGAGGTCCAATAATTCGTGGAGCGGGGTCGTGATCTCGTTCGCGCGGAAGTTCTTCGTGATCGTATTTTTGCCGTCGAAGTAGCCGAACTGCCAGTGCCGTTCGCCACGCAGTTCCACGGGGCGGACCACGACGCGAACCCAACTCGACTGCCGGTTCCCCCGGAGCGTGCCGCCAAAAGTGGCGCGATGAAACTCCGGCAAGGTTAGGGTCACGGTGACGAGTTGCTGCCACGGTTGTTGTGCTTCCATGACCTCGTTTTATCTATTCGGAGTGACACCGTAGTCAGGTTGATACTGGTTTTGTTAACCCGTCGCCCAAGCGAGTGGTTGGGCACAACAGAGATAGAGGCAATTTCAAAACTCGCGCGTCAGGGTAACAAAATCGATTCCGCTCAACCATTCGGCAGTTGTCACCATGTGCCCTTCGTATGCTGTCTTCACAAGCATTCTGATCGGCAACGCTCATGACCCTCCCGATTGAAGATCGCATTAAGGCGGAAGCGAAGACACAGGGGTTTTCGTTGGTGGGGATTGCGCCGGCGACGGCGGCGGACGGTTTTGGGCGGTTTTGTGATTGGTTGGATCGGGGCTATGCGGGGGAGATGGATTACTTGCAGGAGCATCGGGAGAATCGGCGGCACCCGGCAGCGGTGTTGGAGGAGGTGCGGAGTGTGGTGATGTTGGGGATGGAGTACGGCGGGGAGGACTCTGGCGGAGTGGCGAAGTATGCACAGCATCGGGATTATCACCCATTCTTGTGGAAGAAATTGAACGCGATGCGGGATTGGTTGGCGGTCGAGGTGCCGGGGAGTGTCTCCCACGGTGCGACCGACTCGGCCCCACTTCTGGAACGCGATTTCGCCCGCCGCGCCGGGTTGGGGTGGTTCGGCAAGAACACGATGTTGATTAATAAACACCGGGGCAGCTTCTTCATTCTCGCCGCGTTTCTCACGTCGTTGGAGTTGCAGCCGGATGCGCCGCACACGGCATCCCATTGCGGCACTTGCACTGCCTGTTTGGATGCTTGCCCTACCCAGGCGTTTCCAGAACCGGGCGTGTTGGACGCGCGAAAGTGCATCAGTTACCTAACAATCGAACTGCGTGGTGCGATCCCGCTTGAACTCCGTGAAGGCGTCGGCGATTGGCTATTCGGCTGCGACGTCTGCCAGGATGTCTGCCCGTGGAACCGGGATACGCCGCGCGAGAACCCGGCGTTTCCGACCGACCCCGCGCTGATTTCTCTGAACCCGATCGAAATACTTTCGCTTACGAAACGACAATTCCTAAAGCGGTTCGAGAAGACTTCGATCAGCCGAACTCGGCGAACCGGGTTGCTGCGGAACGCAGCCATCGTGTTGGGCAACAGCGGCGATGAAACCGCGATTCCAGCCTTAAAACAAGCATCGCAGGACATTGACCCCGTCATCGCGGAGGCGGCACGGTGGGCGATCGGGCGCATTCAGGATCGGCACAACCCGATTGCCACGCACGATCGAACCGATTGCTAGCCTTTCACCGTCTGCCCGCAATGTTTGTGAATAACTCAGTATTTTCTCATCCCCCGCAGTTTACAATAAAAATGAGAGAGCCTACCACCTGCCCCGACTTCGCCACAAGCGCGTTCCATCATGATGCTCCTTGATTCGCTGATCCGTCGCGGTTTGATTCCGGAAACCGACCGTAACCGGGCCGAAGTCGCAATCGCTTCGGCGCCGCAAAAGCCGCCGCACTTCGTGCTGTTGGAAAAGGGCTTCATCAAGGAAGAGCCGCTCTTCGACACCCTTTCGGAAGAGTTCGGGCTGTCGTTCGTCGATCTCACCCGCGCCACGATTGAAGAAGATGCCCTGACCGGCGTGCCGCAAAAGCTCGTGCATCGTCGCAACTTGATGCCGATCAGCCGGAACAACGGCACGCTGACCGTAGCCACCGGCGACCCCTACGACGCCTATGCCATCGACGAACTCGCCACGATCACCGGGTTGCACATTCACCCGGTCCTTGGCAGCCCACGCGAGATTTCCCGGCTGTTGAAACAACACTTCGGCGTCGGTGGTGATACTGTTGCCGCACTGGCCGAGGAGCAGCAGAGTAAAGACGATCTCGAACTGCTTGAAGACATCGAAGCTGATGACAGCGAGATGGCGAAGCAGGCGCAGGAAGCCTCCGTGGTACGGTTGGTGAACCAGATTCTGGTGGAAGCGGCCAACGAGCGGGCGTCGGACATTCACATCGAGCACGAAGAGCACACGCTCAAGATCCGCTACCGGATCGACGGTTTGTTGCAAGAACAAAAACTGCCGCCCGAGATCAACCGCTTTCAAGCCGCGATCGTCAGCCGGTTAAAGATCATGGCCCGGTTGAACATCGCCGAGAAACGGTTGCCGCAAGACGGCCGCATCAAGATGCGGGTGCAAGGCCGCGAAATCGACGTGCGGGTGTCAATCATCCCGATGGTCCACGGCGAAGGCATTGTCATGCGTCTGTTGGACAAGGGCCGCATGGTCTTCAACTTGAAGAACATCGGCATGTCCCCGCACATCGACAGCAAGTTCCGCCAACTGATTGACCGACCGCACGGCATCGTGATCGT
>JAYSXU010000658.1:0-3337 GCA_043716965.1 Fimbriiglobus sp. | reverse complement strand
CCCGCCATTTACTGGCCCGTGCTGCCAAGCGCCCGCCCGCAATGGTGATGGACTTGCTGACACCCGATGCGCTGGCGACGATGATGAACCACCACTGGCAAGGCAACGTCCGCGAACTGGCAAACGCAATGGAGTACGCCTGGATCGTGTCGGCGGGGCAACCCATTTACGCGCAACACTTGCCCTATGATGTCCGTGCGCCACGGTTGAGTCCGGCAAACTCGACTCGTAGCTTTGAGCCTGCGGTGCTGCCAATGAACACGAGTTTCGGCAACTTTCCACTGCCCGCATTCTCGAACCAGTCTCAACCAGCGGGGTCCGGAACGAAGACATTGTCCGACGTAGAAATGGACTACATCCTGCAAATCTACGCCAAGAACAACGGCAACAAACAAGCCACCGCCGCCGAACTCGGTATCAGCCTGAAGACGCTTTACAACAAGCTTCACAAGTACGAAGAAGAACGCCAAGGGCGCGTCGGCTAACGGGGTTTGTAGAATAGAGACTGTTGCACCAACACCCGGAGTTTGCCGATGTCTACCCCGACGCTTGCTGAACTAGCGAAGATGTTCGACCACTCGTTGTTACAGCCGGTCCTGACGGATGCCGAAATGGTCGCGGGATTGCTCCTGGCACGGGAGTACAACGTCGCGTCGGTTTGCATCAAGCCGTATGCGGTGAAGCTGGCCGCGAAGTTACTGGCCGGTTCGACCGTACAAGCCAGCACGACTATCGGCTTTCCGCACGGCGGGCACTTAACCAGTGTGAAGGTCTACGAATCCGAACTGGCGATGGCGGACGGCGCAACGGAACTCGACATGGTCGTGAACATCGGCAAGGTGTTGTCCGGCGAATGGAACTACGTTGCCTACGACATTGCTGCCGTGATCGAAGTCGCCCACAAGAACGGCGCGAAGGTGAAAGTGATCTTTGAAAACGCCTTCTTGAAAGATGCCCACAAGATCGAACTTTGCAAAATCTGCGGCGAAGTGCGGGCCGATTGGGTGAAGACATCGACCGGGTACGCCGAGACTGGGGCGACAATCGAAGACCTGAAACTGATGCGGCAACATTCCCCGGCCTACGTCCAAGTCAAAGCCGCCGGTGGCGTGCGAACTTACGAGAAGCTGCTGGAAGTACGGGCCATCGGCGTCACCCGCGTCGGTGCGACTGCTACGAAAGTGATCCTCGACGAAGCCAAAGCGAAATTAGCCTAACTTCAACAGTTCTAGTCGCACCAGATTCAGGGCCATTCTCGCGGTGCGGCTTTGGATGTCGGTGCGGGTGCCGGGCCAGTTGAAGGGCAGCACTTTGCAACCGTTTTCTGACGCCACCGCTGCGAACACGGTGCCGACCGTCGTGCCATCGTCGCCAGCGCTGGGACCAGCGTAGCCAGTCGTCGCCACACCGAACGTCGTGCCGAACTTTTTGCGAACGCCTTCCGCCATCGCGCGGGCAACGGGTTCGCTCACAGCAGTATGTTGTTCGATCAGGTCACTTGGCACACCGAGTTCGCGGATTTTCACCGCGTTGGTGTAAGCCACGACGCCGCCCATCAGGGTGTTGCTTGCGCCCGGAACTTGGGCGAGCCGGTTGGCAATGAGACCGCCGGTCACGCTCTCGGCGGTGGCAATCGTTTTGTGCTGTTCGATCAACATCCGCACCACGACATCTTGTAACTCTTCGTCATCCACACCGAACACCAAATCACCCAGGCGTGCGCGGATGATCTGTTCGACCGGGGCGATTTGAGCGTGCGCTTCGGCGGTGCTTGCACCGTGTGCCAGGATGCGCAAACTGATGACGGCATCACTCGCCGTGATCCCCACTTCGGGGATGGCGCCGCGTTTGGTCACGTCACCGAGGAGTTGTTCCACGTGCGATTCGCCAGTGCCGAACGTGTTAATCTTTCGCTGAATGAACACGGCACCGCCGACGCCCATTTTGAGAAGTCGTGGTTTAACTTGTTCCGCAAACATCGTCTTCATCTCAGAGGGCACGCCCGGCATGGCGATGACGATTTTCTTGCCGAACGCCATCCAAATTCCCGGTGCAGTGCCACCTGGGTTGAAGATCGGTTCCGACCCGATCGGGAACTTTGCTTGCACCACATTACGGTCCGGCATCACCCGGCGACGGCGTTGAAAAAGTTGTTGAATGTGTTCGAGCGACGCGGCATCTTCGTACAACCCCACGCCCGCGACTTCCGCCAACACTTCGCGGGTCAGGTCGTCCAAAGTTGGCCCTAGCCCGCCGGTTGCAATCACGAGATCGGCGCGATCCAGGGCGATCCGAAAGCAGTTCGTGTTGTCGTTGTAATTATCCGCAACAGTGGTGTGAAACCCGATCGGGATGCCGATCTCCGAGAGACGCAGGCTTAGCCATTGGCCGTTGGTGTCGAGATTGCGACCGCTGGTGATCTCCGTGCCGATCGACACGATTTCCGCTTTCATGCGAAGGCACCTACTCGAATCCCGGTTGACGACAATCCGCGTGAGCGGTATCAGATCGACACTATGAAATCATCTTATCTGCTAGTGGCGTTGTGCGGCATCCTGACGCTACCCTGTACGGTCGGTGGCCAAACACCGCCGGCAAAATCGAACACGGCTCGGGTGCTGTTGCTCGACAACTTCCAGATCATTGAGGGCGCCGTCGAGCAGAGCAACGACGGGGATTACGTGCTAACCCAGGGGAGGGAAACGCGCAAATTCCTTGCGAAACAAGTGTTGTTTGCGGGCAATTGCCGGGACGACGTTCACAAGTATCTGCAAAGTCGGGCCAAGTCCGGTGCGTCCGTGCCGCCGCCCCCCCTCGTGAAGACGACTGACTTCAACAGCGCCGCCGCAAAATACTACCCAACCAAAATTGAGCCGGTGTTGATGAACTTGTGCGCGAACTGCCACGCGAAACCGGACCACACCAGCCGCTTCAAACTCACCCGAATTCTGGACGGCTACGCCAACACGGACGCGTCGCAGAAAAACCTACGCGCAACCGTGGCATTCATTCGCCGTAACGACCCGTCACAAAGTGATCTCCTGTTGAAAACCGTCACAGTGCATGGCGGGCAACGAGATCCCGCGATTCATCTCAAAGCGCACCCGGCTTACAAGAACCTCGAACTGTGGCTGCATTGTGCAACTCTGCCTGAAGGCACATCGATGCCGTTGAGCGTGCCGACGGCATCAAAACTGCAACCCACAATCCTAACGGCCCAACCCGTTCCACCAATTCTTACCGTCGTCACGGTTAAGCCGAGCAGCATTCCAGCATCGCAAGACCCGTTCGACCCGAACGAGTATAATCGCGTGAATCACGTCAAGCCGTGATGACA
>JAYSXU010000657.1:0-10071 GCA_043716965.1 Fimbriiglobus sp. | reverse complement strand
CCGGCACGGTCATTTGCGCTCGTACAAAGCCGGAAACGAAGCGTTCCCAGGTCGTCCCGTTGGTGGTGGTGTGCAGCCACGCCATCTCCTGATCGGGCGAGGACAGCGGCAACAACCGTGGCGCCCCGGCCATGCGGTCCAACCACGAAACATGCACACCCGTGGCGAGTACCGCAACCGGCAGGCAAATGAGCAGCACAAGGCCGAGCCATAAAAATCGGGTCATGAGTAACCCCGCAGGAACCGGAATCACAACTATGGTTAGTTTAGCGAAGCGGTCAAAACTGGATGTAAATGAACGTCTTGGCGACCCCAGGGGCAAGAACCACGACTGCCGCAGTGCCACACGCGGCAAGCATCATTCGTAACGGTTCGGGTACACGCACCGAAATTACCACACCCGCTTCTTGCGTCAAGCCAATCACGTGCCCGAACAGCCCGCAGACGATCAAAACCGGCACGACCAGGGGAACGCCAAAATCGTGCCACGAAGCCGGTGCTGGTGCCGTGGGGGTGCAACTGAAACCCAGCATGGATTCCATCATAACCAAGCCACCCGACCAATCATTCATCCGCACCAGAATGAGGCAGAACAGAAACTGATACGTGGTACACACCCATGCGATGATTTTCCAAATCAGACTGCGACGGATTGCATCCACGAACGGGATTCCCGTTAACGCCCGGTCATACAGACGATGCGCGCACATCAAAAGTCCGTTGCAGACGCCATACGCCAGCCAGTTCCACGCCGCTCCGTGCCAGAGTCCGCAGAGGACGAAGATGGTGAAGAGGTTGAAGTAAGTACGGAGTGGACTTCCCTTGCTACCACCGAGCGGGAAGTAAAGATAATCACGCAACCATGTTGAAAGAGAGAGATGCCAACGGCGCCAAAAGTCGCTAATACTGGTCGCGAGGTAGGGGTTGCGGAAATTCGGCGGCAACTCCAAGCCGAACCATTTCGCACACCCGAGGGCCATGTCCGTGTAGCCGGAAAAGTCGCAGTAAATCTGCACCGCCCACGCCACCACCGCCCACCGCTGGGTGACCGCGTCGTAAGCAGTCGGGTTGTGAAACACGTCCGCGACGAAGAGTTGATCCAGATGATCGGCGATGAGCAGCTTCTTCACCAAGCCGCCCACGAACAGCCAAATCCCGTCCGCGACGTGCTGACGGGTGACAGGCGGAACGGTCACCAGTTGCGGTAAAAACTCCACAGCCCGGACGATCGGGCCTGCGGCTAACTGAGGGAAAAATGACACGAACAGAGCGTAATCCACGAAGCTTTCGACGGCCTGAATCTGCCGGCGGTACACATCCACGGTGTAACTGATGCCCTGAAACGTGTGGAAGCTGATCCCCAGTGGTAACGCAATCTTCAGGGTCGATTCAGAAACACCCCACCCGAGCATTTCCGCGAGTGACATCGCGTTGTCATAAACGAACGGGGTGTACTTGAACGCGAACAATAGGCCCAAGTTTGACACCACACTGGCAGTCAGCCACCGTCGTCGGATGGGTTCACTCGTGGCTTGTTCGATCTGCAACGCGGCCACGTAATCAATCACCGTAAGCAGCAAAATCACCGGCCAATAGTGCGGCGGCACCCAGGCGTAGAACAGCCAACTTGCCAGGAGCAGGATGCGGTGTTTGTGCGACCGCTTCGTAGTGACGTGATAGAGAATCAGCACGATCGGCAGGAAAAGGAAAAACGCCTTGCTCGCAAAAATCACGGCGTGGCTCCTGGTGTCGGAGCCGTGGGCGGGAAGTGTTCCAATTGGCCGCGTACCCACAGGGACAGCTTTTTGGCACCACCACCATTGAGGTGAATTACGTCCGCGAAATCGGTGTCATTCAGGCCCAATCGATCTCGGTCCGCACTCAACAAAATCACCTTCCGCCGTGTGACAAATTCGCGCAATCGGTCCTGATACTCCGCCACCGCTGCTGGGTATTTTGTCTCCAAGTCTTTGGTCACAGGCATATCGACAAGAACCAGTTGTGTTCCCCACTCGCTCTGCAAATCGGCGAGGCGATCGAGGTACTTCAGGTGCGATCCGGTGCGGTACTTGTCCAAGAAGTCGAACGGCGCCATCCCGACATTGGTGGCTTTTCGCTGGGCGTAATTGGCGTTCATGAACCACGGTGCTGGCGCGTAACCGTGGCCATACCGGAGGGCGTTCGAGTACCGCAAGTTGTCTCGCACTTCACGGGCCGCCTCGGGACCACTGCCAGGGAAGTAATCGTCCAACGTGGTCGCCAGACTCATCCGAATGCCGTGCCGGTAGCGGTACACCGCCCACCCGCACCGGAGTTGCCCTTCCACGAACCGCCGCGTGACCCAACTCCGCGCATCGGGCCGCGTTTGCACGCAATCGAACCAATCACCCCACGACAGAATCGAGTAGGCCCCGTGGGGTTCGTTGCGAGAGTCGTTCAGGTCCGTGCAGGAGAGACCATAAATCACCAGCTTCGGCGGCGTCGGGCAACTGTGTTGAAGGGCATAATAGAAATCAGTTGTGGTCCCGCCAGGAAGTCCCACAGCGTAGCCGTTTTGCAGAACCGTTTCGCCCCAACGCACCCCGGAGATCAGGTCCGGGTCGAAGCCTTCACTCACGGGTGATCCGCCGATGATGACGAAGTCGCGCGAGACGGCAGCACAGCCCTGGATACGTACCACATAATCATCCGGAGAGTGACGTTCCCACCGATCGCGGAATAGCACCACGACGCCATCAACCGCCACGAGACCGATGACGACCCACAGCACCGGCATGAGTCGGCGAGCGATTGCGGACAGCTTGTTTGGGGGCGAACCGGGCATTCGATCAACAGTTTGGAAGGGGAGCAATCGTAGCCCATGCAGGAAGATACCGCGTGGAACGGTCGTGCGGAAAGGGGAAGTTCTCCGGGTGGGATTTGTTCAGGCTCCCTTGTTCCCCAACCGGGCGTCGCATACAACACTGACACTTTGAATTGCCGTCCGGGCTTTCCGCAGGAGAATTGTCGTGCCGCGTATTCGTCTCGTAGTTGTTATGGCGTTGATGTTCGGGATCGTGTCTGTTGCAATGGCTCAAGAAAAGCAGCGGTATGAAACCAAGTTCGAAGCCGGTAAGCCGTTCTACCAGAAGCTGACGACGAAAGTCGAACAGACGATGAAAGTCCAAGGCGGGTCGGACGTGGCCCTGAAGCACGAGCAGACGTTCTTCTTCAAATGGACGCCGATTAGCCAAGATAAAGACAAGTGGGTCGTCAAGCAGACCATCGAAGGCGTGAAGTTCAAACTCGACATCGCCGGTCAACCGATTGACTATGATTCGACTGATGCCAACCCAGCCGGTGCCGCCGGGAACCCTGGTTTGTCCGAGTTCTTCCGCAACCTGATCGGGCTGGAATTCACCGTGACGTTGGGCAAGGGCATGGTCGTCGAGAAAGTCGATGGCCGTGAAGAAGCCCTCAAGAAGCTGAAGTCCGTCAACCCGCAAATGGAACAAATCCTCAACGTGATCCTCAGCGATGAAGCCCTGAAGGAAATGACCGATCCCTCGGCTGGCTTGACGGCACCCGTCGAGAAGGCTGTCGGCGAAACGTGGGAAAAGAAAAGCACGCTCTCCCTTGGGCCAATCGGCAGTTATGATCGGACCTATACATACACTGCTAAAGGCAAAGACACCGATCCGGCCAAGAAGGAACTCGACCGGGTCGAAGTGAAGCCAACCCTGACGTACAAGCCACCCGTTGCCGGGACCGACAACCTGCCGTTCCGCATCAAAGCCGGCACGATCGGCACCAAAGAAGTAAAGCAAGGCTACATGTTGTACAACGCCAAAACGGGACGCGTGCAAGAAGTCCGCTTCAACGTCATCATGGAAGGCGAGATCGACGTGACGATCGGCACCGCCGACGCCAAGGTCAAGCTCTACCAGGACCAAAAGACGGAACTCGACACGGCGGACACGTCGTTCATTCCGGTCAAGAAATAACCCGCTTCAGATGAACAAGAATTCCAAACCCGACGGGCCGTTGCCGTCGGGTATTTGTCTTTTGTGGGATCAACCATGAAAATCGCCGTCCTCGGTGCCCACGGTCAATTGGGGCGTGACCTCTGCCCGCGTCTATCCGGGGACGTGTTGCCGTTATCGCGTGCCGATCTGGATTTGGAAAAGCCTGAAACGATCGCGGCGTATTTTGAAGCCCATCGCCCGGATGTCTTCGTCAATTGCTCCGCGTACAACTTCGTCGATCAAGCCGAGACGGACCCGGATGCCGCGTTCCGGGTCAACGCCTGGGGTGTTCGCGCACTGGCCGAAGTCTGCCGTGATGCGGGAGTGTACTTGGTTCATTTCAGCACGGACTATGTGTTCGGACTCGACACCAATCACCGAACGCCACTGACGGAGAACGATGCACCCGGCCCGGTTAGTATCTACGGCCTGAGCAAGCTTGCCGGGGAATATCTCGTCCGATCCATTTGCCCGCAACACCTGGTGATTCGGACGTGTGGCCTGTATGGCGTGTGGGGGAGTGGCGGCAAGGGCGGCAACTTCGTGGAGACGATGCTGCGAGTGGCAGGGCAGGGGAAGCCACTGCGTGTTGTCAACGACCAATTCTGCACGCCGACCTACACCGTCGATCTCGCGGACATCACGGCGCAACTGATCGCCCGATCGGAACAGGGACTTTTTCACGTTACCAATGCGGGCAGTTGCACGTGGTACGAACTGGCTGACGCGATCTTCCGGTGGTCCAACATTTCGGCGGACCTGTCACCCATTACCAGCGAACAGTTTAACGCCAAGGCACGCCGTCCGACCTATAGCGTGCTGGCCAATTTGAAGCTCGCCGAACACGATATCACCCCTGCACGCGCCTGGCAGGAAGGTCTTGCCGCGTACCTGACTGAACGAGCGACAAAATCATCCGGGTAAAAACCGGCGAAATCCTTGACCAAGCCCCACCGTTAGCATAGACTGCTAATGAGACGCAATCTCAACAAGCTTGCCTGTGGCTCGGGAGAGCCGTTCATGTTGGTACCGCTCGATTTATTGCAGACTGGGGAATGGGCCGAAGTGGCCGAGGTGAGCGGCGACCCCAGTTGGGTTGGCCGACTCGCCGAGCTGGGCATTCGTCAGGGCTGTCGGCTCCAAGTTCTGCAACCCGGTTCGCCGTGTTTGCTTCAAGTGGCGAACTGCAAACTCTGCGTTCGCGGCAACGACTGTGCGCAGATTCTCGTTCGCCCCGTTTTGTCACAAAAATGCTGACACTCGATCAACTCCAGCCGAACCAGCAAGCGCGTGTCCTGTCACTCGCCGGTGAACCGGCACTGGTGCAACGGCTCTACGAACTGGGCCTGTACGAGGGCGAAACAATCGAACTCATTACGTTTGCCCCGCTCGGCGACCCGGTGGAAATCCGCGTCGGCAACACCCGGCTAAGTCTCCGCAAACGGGAAGCAGCGTTTATCACCGTGGAACTGATCTAGTCGCGGCCCTCTCTGCTGAGAACACCATGTCGTTATTGAAAGTCAAAGTTGCGCTGGTGGGGAACCCGAACACCGGGAAATCGACCTTATTTAATGCTCTTTCCGGCCTCCGTCAGCAAGTGGGTAACTATCCCGGCGTCACGGTCGAGATGAAGAAGGGCCGGTTCGTTCACGGCACGATGGAATTTGAACTTATCGACCTGCCCGGAACGTACAGCCTCGCCCCCCGAAGCCCGGACGAAATGGTGGCCGTCGATTTGCTGTTGGGTCGCCGTGCCGACGAAGCAAAACCCGATTTGATTTTGTCGATCGTGGACGCCTCCAATTTGGAACGCCATCTCTATCTGACCACGCAACTGATGGAACTTGGTGTGCCGGTCGTTCTGGCCGTGAACATGGTCGATGTCGCGGCAAGCCAAGGCGTGAAACTCGATCTAGAGTTGCTCGCCAAGCAGGTGGGATTACCCGTTGTTGCGGTTCAAGCGAATCAGGGCATCGGGTTGGCGGCACTGAAGAACGAGTTAGCACGAAGCGTGGGGGCTGCCGCTCCGCTTGCGCCTCCGTTACCGGATGCTGTCCTCCAAGAAGCCACGAAATTCTCTGAACAGTACGGCAACGAACTTCCACCGTTTCTGGCGCGTCGGTTGTTGTTCGACATCGACGGTTACGCGGAGCAATGGCTTGTCGCCAAACACGGTTCCAATTTGAAGCAGGATGTTCAAGCTGCTCGTGATCGTCTTGCTAACGAAGGGTGTTTGGTGCCGGGTGTCGAAGCGAAAACCCGCTACGGTTGGATCCGACAAGTCGTCGCAAAGGCCGTTACGAAACCGACCCATAAACCGATCACCTGGAGCGATCGAATTGATCGTATCCTCACGCACAAGGTGTGGGGCACGCTGATCTTTTTGACGATCATGTTTTTCGTGTTCCAGTCGATATTCGTCTGGGCCAAGCCGATGATGGACCTCATCGACACGTTGCGAAACTTGGCGTCCGAAGCGGTGACCAACTACATGCCAGCCGGTCCGCTGCAAGCGTTGATCGTGGACGGCATCATCAAGGGCGTTGGCAGCGTGCTGGTTTTCCTGCCGCAAATCGTGATCCTGTTCGGGTTCATCGCGGTGCTGGAAGATTGCGGGTACATGTCGCGGGCGGCGTTCTTGATGGACAAGATCATGAGCCGGTGCGGGCTGAACGGGAAGTCGTTCATCCCGTTGCTGTCGTCGGTCGCATGTGCGGTGCCTGGGATCATGGCGACGCGGGTAATCGAAAACCGCCGTGATCGGCTAGCGACAATCATGGTCGCGCCGCTCATGAGTTGCTCGGCACGATTGCCGGTTTATGCCCTGTTTATCGGCGCGTTTTTGAAAGACGGCTTCCCGTGGTGGCTGCCGGGCCTGACGTTGTTCGGCATGTACCTCATCGGGTTCGTCACGGCACCACTGGTCGCACTGCTGTTGAAGCGGACCCTGTTGCGTGGCGATACGCCACTATTTGTGATGGAACTCCCGGCCTATAAACGCCCCTCAATTCGGACGATCTTGCTGCGAATGCTCGATGCGGGGACCGCGTTCGTTCGCCGCGCCGGTACGCTGATTCTCGCGTCGATGATCGTCGTCTGGGCTACTCTTTACTTCCCCATCTCTGACGGCAACGGTGGCAACTACCCGGACGCTGTCGCCAACCAAGCGGCCCAAGTCAGCACATTGGATAACGAGATCGCGGTGCTGAAAGCGAAGAACGAACCCGTTGAGGAACTGGTTGCAAAACGGGATGCGATGGAGCAAGAGAAAGACCGGCTCAACGGGGAATGGAAGCGGCACAGTGTCCTGGGGCAGGTGGGCCAAACGCTGGAGCCGATGTTTCGCCCGCTGGGGTGGGATTGGAAAATTGGCATGGCGGTGATTGCGAGTTTCCCGGCCCGCGAAGTGATCGTCGGCACGTTTGGCATCATCTACGACCTCGGGGAAGTGGATTCCAAAACCATCGACGACGCGAACGACGAAAAAGCGAGCGGGCTAAAAGCGGCACTGAAAAACGAGTGGCGAGACGACGCCGTGCGCGGCAAATACGCGGTGCCCGTGGCACTTTCCGTGATGGTCTTCTTCGCACTGTGCTGCCAGTGTGCCTCAACACTAGCCGTCATCAAACGGGAAACGCGAAGTTGGGCGTGGCCAATTTTCACGTTCTTCTACATGACGATCCTGGCCTATTTCGCAGCCATGTTCACGTTCCAAATCGGGCGACTCATCACCAATGCGGTGAGTTAACGAAGGGGTGTAATGGACACACAATTCGTTTTAGCAACGCTCATCGTTGGTCTTGCGTTGGTGTATTTAGCGCGTGGGATGTATCGGACGTGGTTCCGGACTGGCGCGAAGACAGCCTGCGGGTCGGGGTGCAATTCGTGCAGCAAGGGCGCAACGGTTCCACCAGAATCAACGCGGCGAATCGCGCTACCACAGGTGTGATCGCGTCTAGTCGGTCGTGGCTGAGCACGCTTTGCGACGTGGGCACCGATATGGGACATCTTAGACTGGATTAACGATCGCATCCGACGAGGCCAGGGCATCCGGACCGAAGGTCTCGGCGTGGAAAACTAACGCCGACCGCACGTCCGCCAGGGTCGCTTCGTAGCTATCACCTTGCCCGACTACCGCCCCCCGCGCCAACCCCAGTGGGTAAGCAACGTATCCCTCAGCGTGGCGCTCGATAACAATCTTCAATGGGGGAATCATGATCGACCTCCGGAATGCACTGCCAGCATACGGGCTATCGACGCCCAGATTTAAGTAGCCGCGATGGATCCACGTACATGACACCTTTTTATCCAACATAAGTGGTGTGGGCTTTTGCCACAGAACAACTCAAGTCAGCAGCAGGGGCCACTTGGAAAGCTATGAATCCCAGAAAGCCTACATTCGGCCCCGTCTGCGCCAGCGAATAGTACGGCTCATGGACGCAGCCCCATCCTCAGAACGCACCGCTACCTTGAAGAACATCTAATAGACTCGGGGTCCTTCGGTGTGTTGGGCAGCACTCTTCACTTGGGACTGGACTTTCTCATCAATCTTGCTGTTTTCGATTTCAATTGTCTTGGCAGACCAGAACACCCAGAAAGCGAACACGCCGAACCACTCAGCCCACAGCAGCCACTCCGGGTGGAACTTCGGATCTAGCAAGTTCCGCACAAAGACACCCAAGCACACAATCACGACCGACATCATGAGCAAACCCGTGGTCCGGTAGGTGTTCTTGTAGTACGACCGCCGCTCCTCGCTGATGTCCTCGAGCGTGTCGTGTGCGCGGAACCAAACGATGTAGATGATGCTTAGAAAGAATATCACCGCGCTTCCGTAATGCACATAGGCCACCCAACTCTTATCGCCCTCTTGCAGCTTCTCCATCGGGAAGAACGCGACGCAAATCAAAGCGATGCCGCCGATGTCCAAAGCAATGTTTTCCGCGTCCCGATAACCCTGATAGACCACGAGCAACATTCCCATTGCGCACAGCGAACCGAAGAACAGATCGCGCATCGGCCAGTCATAGTTGGTGTGGTGGTAGTACGCGGAAAGTGAGTTTTCGGGCTTGTTTTCGATGCTCCTTTGTACTCCAAACCGATATGTAACCACGGTGGTCAGGTACACACCCGTCACGATCACCATCAAACGGCGTAGCCAAATGTAAGTCCGGCGGCGGTGCTCATCGAGATCAGTAGCAACCTTGGTTGGCGTCTTGTCAAACACGAGCGAACTCCGATCAAGAAAATGACAATTATAGGACAGTTAACATGTAGCCATCAGGGTTTGCCTACAAGCAACCCGACGGTGATGCCTGCAGCGGCGACCGTCGAGAACCACATGTAGCAACATCCTAAGAGGCTCCACTCTTGCCAGGAGCCAGCGACCCCGAACAGGATCAGGAAGCCGGCAGCTAACCCGTTACTGACCAACCCCGCCCGGATGACGACCACGGGCCGCTTCCCCCGTCTCAACTCAGTTAAACCGTGCCAATAGACGACCACGAGGGCGAGGAAGGCCGCGCCGAGGAGTTTGGCAAAGATAATTGGATCCGGTGGCGGTACGCCGAGATGCCGGAAACACGACTGAGGAAAGAATAAAAGTGGCGTGCACCAGAGTATTATAGTGATCACTATCTTAAACCACAGCACATAACTTAGCTTCACACAAACACCTCGGCTTTTTGCCCGCCCGTTTCTGCGGCCGAACAGTCGTTTATCCCATTCCGTACACGGGATAAACAACTTTTGCTAAATCCACAGATCGGATAATACCTAGCTTCCGAACACCGGGTCAAGAATATTCTTGCTTGCCTGCAAACATCTCGTTATTTCGCCAACGGCTTAACGAATTGGAATTGCAGCGTCAACTCGACGCGGTTTTTGGTGCGGGATTGCTTCAATTCGACGCGGTCGAACAACTCCAACAGTGCGATGATGTCTCCTAACTCGCGGTCCACGTCTTTTTGCGGGCGGTTGCGGGCGGTGGCTAAGGCTTACGCAACGTCCGGTTTATGCTGCTTCAAGTACGCCTGAATGTTTTGGGCGGCGATGCGTATCAGCGGTG
>JAYSXU010000656.1:0-10094 GCA_043716965.1 Fimbriiglobus sp. | reverse complement strand
ACTCCCGGCAAATGCGCGTCCCCGGCATCGGCAAAGCCGGGCAGGAACGGATCATGCGGTCGCGCGTCACGTTGTGTGGCGTTGGTGCGCTAGGCACGGTGTTGGCGAACACGTTGGTGCGGGCCGGTGTGGGCCATGTGCGGATCATCGACCGCGACTTCGTGGAGCCGAGCAACCTGCAACGCCAAGTATTATTTGATGAATCCGATGTGACCAACAATCTGCCCAAATCCGAAGCCGCCGCCGTCAAACTGCGGCAGATTAACTCCACCGTAAATATTGAATCTGTTGTTGCGGATATCGACCGCACCAACATTGAAGACCTCTGCCGCGATGCCGACATTATATTAGATGGTACCGATAACTTTGAAGTGCGTTATCTTATCAATGATACATCTGTGAAGTTAAATAAACCGTGGGTGTATGGCGGCGCCGTGGGCACCGAAGGGATGACGATGACGATCATCCCCGGCGAAACGCCCTGCTTGCGCTGTGTGTTTGAGCAATCACCCGGACCGGGGGAAGTCGGCACGTGCGAAACGGCAGGGGTGCTTGGGCCGATCGTCAGTATCGTGGCCAGTTATCAAGCGACCGAAGCGTTGAAAATCCTCGCCGGGAAGGCCGACACGATCAACCGCGAACTGTTCATGATGAACATCTGGGAGAACACGACGAGGCGGGTGAAAGTCGCGCCGCTGAAGGGCCGCAAAGGCAAGTGCCCTTGCTGTGCCTTACGGAAATTCGAGTGGCTCGACGGCGAACACGGCACCCAAACTACCAGCTTGTGCGGTCGCAACGCCGTGCAAGTTTCGCATCGCCGCAGTAGCAAGTTGGACTTCGGCGAACTCACGAAACAACTGCAAGCCACCGGACCCGTCACCGCCAACAAGTTCTTGTTGAAGTTCAGTGTGACCGAGGGCGAAGACCTCTACGAATTCACCGTCTTCCCCGACGGCCGCGCGATCATCAAAGGCACCGACGACACCGAACGCGCCCGGACGTTGTATGCCAAGTACATCGGGTATTGATTCGTTCAGAACACTAATTATTCACTTGCTAATTCGCCCGAAACCGACATCATGCCGACGCGGTGCCCGAACGAAAGGGCACAGATTCACTCGGAAAATTTAATGGGGGAGTAACATGGAAACGAAGCCGGAAAACAAGAAGGTCATCGCGGGCGTGTTGGGCATTGTGTTGGGTTGGTTGGGGGCGCATAAGTTTTACTTGGGCTACACCACGCCCGGTATCATTCAGTTGGTTTTGGGAGTTTGCTCGTTCGGTACTTTGGGTATCATCGGCTTCGTGGAAGGCATTATTTACCTGACGAAGTCGGACGAGGATTTCTACCAAACGTATCAAGTCGGCAAAAAAGAATGGTTCTAACAAGTTGTATGATTGATAGTCGCCGTATGCAGATACGGCGGCTGTCCTGGTGCCAGGGTTGTATCATGCCAACGATCCAGAAAGTACGCCGCGAACCAATCCAGCAAATGCCACCGGGGAACGTCGCGCAGTTCAGCGTGGAACAGTATCACGCCATGATCGACGCGGGCGTCTTCGACACGGACCGCCACTACGAGCTGCTGAACGGCTGGATCGTGAAGAAAATGACCACCAACCCCCCGCACGCGACTTGCGTTCGCTGTCTAAACCGGCTCTTTTCCAGGATATTGGACGACGACTGGGCCTTGATAATCCAAGATCCGATTACAGTCAGCGATAGTGAACCGGAACCGGACCTCGCCGTTGCGTATGGCGGCAACCGAGGTTTCAGAGGCCGTCACGCCGGTCCGGGCGAGGTCGAACTCGTCATTGAAGTCGCAGATACATCACTCGCCGATGACTTAACCAGGAAGCTGCCGATCTACGCGGCGGCAAGAATTCCGCAGTACTGGGTGGTGAACTTGAACGCTCGGTGTGTGGAAGTGTTCACGTTGCCACGCGGCGGTAAATCACCCGTGTATCGGCAACATGTCACGGTCCCCGAAGACGGTGACATCGCGGTGTCACTGCGTGGCCAAGTTGTCGGAACTGTTTCGGTGCGGGAGTTTTTGCCGTGATTTATCTAGATAATGCCGCCACGAGTTTTCCGAAGCCGGAAGGCGTTTACGTGGCGATGGACACGTTTGCCCGAACGTCGTTGGCCAATCCGGGGCGGGCGGGGCACAAAATGGCGTTGGCGTCGGAGCATGCGCTGGCCGATGCTCGTCATCGTCTCAACCGTTTCTTCAACGGCAAATCCCCGGAGCGGTTCGTGTTCACGCTGAACTGCACCGACGCACTGAACATGGCGATGAAGGGCGTCCTGGTGGAAGGCGACCACGTTGTCACCAGCAACATGGAACACAACAGCATCAGCCGCCCGCTCACGGCCATGCACGAGGCGGGGTTCATTACCCTAACCCGCGTGACTGCCGACGCCACGGGGACGATCGACCCGGCTGCCGTCCAGGCCGCCATCACCGCGAAGACGCGACTCGTCGCCGTCACGCACGGCAGCAACGTCCTCGGCACCGTGCAACCGATCGCGGAAATTGGGCGGATTTGTCGCACCTTTGAGAACGTGTTGTTCCTGGTGGACGCGGCCCAAACCGTCGGCGTGGTACCGATCGACATCCAGGCCATGCACATTGATTTGCTCGCGTTTCCGGGGCACAAGTGCCTGTTCGGGCCGACCGGCACCGGGGCACTTTACGTCAGCCCGCGTTCCAAAGTACAGCCGTGGCGCGAAGGCGGAACGGGTGGGGATTCGTCCACGCCGACGCAACCGAAGGAGTACCCGTACTTCCTCGAAGGCGGTACGCCGAACGTGCTGGGGATCGTCGGGATGATTGCCGGGTTGGACTTCGTCGAAGAAAAAACGCCGGATGTGTTGCGGGAACATGACGTGCGGTTGTGCGACCAACTGCGTGGCGAACTCGAACCCGCAGGGTTCGAGTTCTTCGGCCACCTCGACCCGGCCCGCCGCGTCGGGACCATCTCGTTTCGACATGAAGCGCTATCGGCACCCGAACTGGGCGGTATCCTCGACCAGGCCTTTGACATCGCCATCCGGCCCGGCTTGCATTGTGCGCCGTACATCCACCGCGCGGTCGGTAGCTTCCCGGACGGCCTGGTGCGCGTCAGCCCCGGCCCGTTCAACACGACCGACGACATCGCGCAACTCGTCGCGGCGCTGAAGGAAATCACAGGTTGACTTTGATTGAACACAAAGAAGTTTTACCACAGAGGGCACGGAGAGCCGCGGAGAAGAAAAAATACCCGTTTTGACTTTCTCTGTGGCTCTCCGTGCCCTCTGTGGTGAATCGTTTTCTACTTCTTCGCAGCCGGCATTTTTTCTCGGAGCCAGCGGCGGGAGATCCACACGATGGCGATTTGGATGCCGCCGCCGATGAAGCCGACCCAGTAACTGGCCGTGTGCGCGAAAAAGCACGCGAGGTAGGCGGCGTGTTTGGGATGAGCCACTTTCTCGGCCAACTCGGGCGTCATCGTAATCATCTTGTTCTTCGCCAGCACGTACCCCGCAAGCCCGCTGATTGTGGCGAAAAACGCCATGATGAGCATCAAGTAAATGAGTGGTCGCACCAGCGATCGGACCGTGCGTTTGGGTCGTGAACCGATCCGGGCCGCGATGCTGACCGCGATGCCGAGAAACAGCCCGACCCACCACGTTGAAAGAATGCCCCAACCGATGGCGAGTAACGTCGGGTCGTCGGTCGGGATCACGTTCGGGTCGTGGCCGATCGTGAAATACTCGACGCACACCCGCGCCGTGATACTGTCGTGGATGATGCCATACGTAATGGCGGACCCGACGCACAGCAGAATGGTTAACCCGGATTGCATGATTCACTCGCACGGATTTCTACGGCGAACGGTTTGCTGTCACGCTTCACGCCCGCTTGCCACAGTTCGACAACCCCATCGTAGCGGTACGGCGTCTCGACGCTCCAGAAGTTCGGCTCCGGGATCACGCCAGTCAGTGACAACGGGTTGTCACGAGTGCCGCGCAACGGGTAGGCCACTTCAATCGTCGTGAACCCGGCGCGACGTGGGCCGACGAGTTTGCCTCGCAATTCAAAGTTGTCTACAGGGCCGCTCAACTGCACCGTGACCGACAATGCCGCCTCGGCGGGCGACATCCGAAGCGGGGAGACCGTCAGGGATTGAATGTGGGGCGTATTCACAGCACCACCATCGCATCACCGTAGCTGAAGAACCGATACTCGTGCCGCACCGCTTCGTCGTAGGCTTTTCGCAACAGTTCGCTCCCGCTAAAAGCCTGGACGAGCAACAACAACGTCGTCTTCGGCAAGTGAAAATTGGTGACGAGGCCATCGAGAACGCGGAAGCGGTACGGCGGGTGGATGAACAGGTTCGTGTCGCCGTGGAACGGCTTCAACTCGCCGTCGCGTGCGGCACTTTCGAGCGTGCGGCTCGTCGTGGTGCCGACGGCAATGACACGGCCACCCTGCGCTTTCGTGGCGTGAATCGCGTCCACGGTTACTTGCGAAACGTCGCACCATTCGGCGTGAATCGTGTGTTGCGTCGGGTCATCCCCCTTCACCGGGGCAAAGGTTCCCAACCCCACGTGGAGCGTTACGCGGGCGGTTCGGATGCCGCGTGCTTGGAACTGTGCAAACACTTCGGGTGTGAAATGTAACCCCGCTGTTGGTGCTGCCACGGAGCCGGTGTTGGCCGCGTACACGGTCTGGTACCGTAACTTGTCCGCGTCGTCGGAGCGACCCTTGCGAATGTACGGCGGCAACGGAATGTGGCCGTGGACGGCCAGTAGTTCCGCAGCGGAACCAGGGCAATCGGGTTGCATTAACCAGTGTCGATCGTCCGTGCGACCCGTAAGTATCAGCTTCAAGCCGTTCGGTTCGAGGATGAAGGCTTCGCCAACATCTGGATAGCCGCGTGCTTGGGCAAGCAGTTCCCAGGTGCTGTTGGCTTCCTGCAAAAACAGCCCTTCCCACTTCCCGCCAGTGTTAGCCCGCCGCCCGATGACTCGCGCCGGGATCACCTTCGTGTCATTCAGAACAACGAGATCGCCGGGTGCAAGCAGTTGGGGCAAGTCGCGGAAGACGCGATGCTCCAATTCACCCGTGCTGCGCCGGACCACGAGTAACCGGGATTCGTCGCGGGTCGCGGTGGGGTGCTGCGCGATCAGGTGTGCTGGTAGTTCGTAATCGAAAAAGAGTGGTGGCATTTTGTGATTGGGAAAGCCTGCGAACGATCGTTCGTGGGCTTTGGTGGGCTTTTGTAGATGTTACTTGAAGTTCTTTAGAAACTCATCGAATGCTTTCTTGTGCTTCTCCACCGTGGCTTTCGGGCCGAGGAGGGTCATGTAGTATTGCTTGCCGTCTTTCGCTTCAAACACCACGTAAAGTTGGCGGAATCCTTCGACGGGGGTGAAGTCGGGGGCCATCGGGAACTTCTTCTTCTTGAACGTGCCGCTCACGTCTTGGTAGCTGGCTTCGAGTTCGCCGATCTTAGTTTTCTCGACTTTGTCCTTGCGGCCGTCGTCGATGAACTTCGCCAGTTGGCGATCGAGGTTCGCCTTCAAGGCGCCGCTGCCGCCGGGGAACACGAAGAACGCGAGTTCGGCGTCTTCCTTGTCGCCATCGGCTTTCAATAGTTTGAACTGGGCCATCCGCATGTTGTTGGACGGCGTTTCTTCCTTCCATTCGGCGGGCGTGGTGGACTTCATGCCGGCGAGTTCGACCGTGCTGCCCTTCTTATCTTCTGCGACCACGAACCCCGTTACGAACAACAGCGAGACGGCGAGTAGCAAACGACGCATGGGATTAGCCTCGGGTGGGTGAAGGGTGATTTTCAACAGGGACATTGTAGAAGCTTACGCTCAGCGTTTTTCGTTCCAAGTGGGGTTTCTGTACTTGTCGCGTTCAATTGCGTGCCGCAATTGCTGTTCCTCGTCGGTCCAGGTGTCGGGTTGAAGCGAGTAGCCGGTTGCGATTGTGAATTGTCGCGTCAGTCGGTTCACCAGATCGGGAATTTCCAACATCACGCCGGTCAGTTCGAGAAGCCCCGGCAGTTGTGGTGCAAACTCGCTGCGAGCCAGCAGAATGCCGCCGTGTTGCAGCATTGCGCCTTTCTGTTTGCGTTGCGCGCTACCGACGACCTTCGAGGACTGCGCGAGTAAATCGCCGGGGGTTTGGTGCAAGAAGCACAGAACTTCACCCAGCTTTTTCTCGTCGCCACAAACCACGGACTTCGTCTCAGCACCAGCAAGGGCAAGCGCCGTCATGATGAGATGGTGCATTCGGCAAATCCAGCTTTCGCCGCTCGGTTGCCACTCTTTCCCCGCCGGCAAAGCCAGGGCATACGTCAACTCATGGTGATGCACCAGTGCCGCGCCGCCGGTCGAACGCCGAACCCACGGCAACCCCGGCAACCGCTCCGCTGCCGGTTGAAAGTACCCCAGCGACAACGTCGGTTCGCTCCACGTGTAAAACCGCACCGACGCCAACCCCTGGTCCGAAGCGGCCACCAACATGGCCTCGTCCGCCGCCATGTTCGCGGCACCGGGCAAGGATTCAAACGGCAATAACCGCAGCGTGGGAGTCATAGTTTCATTCTAGCCACGTCACGATGTGGGCAACGGAATTCGGTTAGTGATTGCACCGGCGCCGGACGTTGCTACACTGTTCCGCACGGCGGCGTTGGGCCGTCCCCACCAGGTATTGCACCTTTTTTCGTTTCCACCACGTGAAGGAGTCCTCTCCATGTCTCTGAGTCCGAACCGTCGGCGGTTCCTCCAACTGGGGTCCGCCGCGAGCCTAGGTTACCTGTTCACCGGCCCCGCGTTCTCCGTGGCCCGCGCCCAAGGGGCGAACGAGCGGTTGAAAGTCGCGGGCATTGGCGTCGGCGGCAAAGGCCGCAGCGACATAAAACAAGCCGGGGATTTCATGGAGGTCGTCGGCCTCTGTGATATTGACGATTCCGAGAAGCACCTCGGCGGCGCGGCCAAGATGTTCCCGAAGGCGGAGACGTTCACCGACTACCGCAAAATGTTGGAGAAGATCGGCAAGAACATCGACGCCGTGACCGTTAGCACACCGGACCACTCGCACGCGCTGGCTGCCTCGCTCGCCATCCGCATGGGCAAGCACGCCTACGTGCAAAAGCCGCTGACCCGTACCGTGTTTGAAGCCCACTTGCTACGCAAACTCGCCAAAGAAAAAGGCGTTTGCACCCAAATGGGCAACCAAGGGACGGCGCTACCGGGTCTGCGTCGGGCCGTCGAACTGATCCAAGCCGGCATCATTGGCGACGTGAAGGAAGTTCACGTTTGGACCAACCGTCCGATTTGGCCACAAGCCCCGGCCGTCACGACACGGCTGCCGAAAATGCCGGTCCCTAAAACGGTACACTGGGACGAATTCCTCGGGCCAGCCCCGGACCGGGACTACGGAACGGGTTACCACCCGTTCGCGTGGCGCGGCTGGTGGGACTTCGGCACTGGTGCCATCGGCGACATGGCTTGCCACACCGCAAACATGGCGTTCATGGCGCTGAAACTCGGCCACCCGAGTGCGGTCAGCGCCGAAGCCGGGGGCGTGAACAAGGAGACCTGCCCGAGTTTCGCCAACGTCGTCCTCAAGTTCCCCGCCCGCGGCGACATGCCGCCCGTGACGCTGAACTGGTACGAAGGCAAGAAGAACGCCTGGAAAGTCACCCCGCCCCACGACCTGCTGGCGAAGGTTCTCAAGGCGGGCGAAAAGCTCGTGGACAGCGGGTCGATCCTCGTCGGCAGTAAGGGTATCCTGTACAGCCCGAACGATTACGGCGCGGAATACCGGATCACCCCGGAAGCCCTTGCCGAAGGCAAAGACCTCAAGAAGCCCGAGAAGTTGGCCGCTTACACCGGCGACAACGACTCGAACCAAAAGAAAGAATGGGTTGAGGCGATCAAGGCCGGCAAGCCACAAATGGCGCTGTCGAACTTCGACTACTCCGCCATGCTGACGGCCGCGTTCCTGCTCGGCAACGTCGCCATCCGCACCGGCAAGGCGTTCGAGTTCAACGGCGAAACGCTCGAAGCCA
Source organism: Fimbriiglobus sp. (assembly GCA_043716965.1). Classification (GTDB taxonomy): domain Bacteria; phylum Planctomycetota; class Planctomycetia; order Gemmatales; family Gemmataceae; genus Fimbriiglobus. The sequence goes on along the minus strand of JAYSXU010000656.1, from coordinate 2,021 downwards.
AGGGCTGCCCCGAAGCCGCCCAGTACATCAAAGCCGAGTACCGCAAAGGCTGGGACATGCTCGAAGGTAAAGCGTAACATCACTTCCGAAATTCCCAACCAAAGCTCACGATGCGTGCGTCGTGGGCTTTTTTGTTTGGGTGGCGCGGTTACAATCCGGGCATGAACCTTGATGTCATCCTGGCCCAACTAGCTGACGACCCGTTTGCCGCAGTCGATCTTGCGGCCGTGGCGTTGCACCTGGCTGCGGAAGAATACCCCAATCTGGACGTGCAGACTTATCTGACGATGCTGGACGAATACGCCGAGGAGCTGATGCCGCGAATGCGGGGAACGCTTGAACAACGGGTGGCGGAGTTGACGCACTTCTTGTTTGAAGACGAAGGGTTCACCGGCAACGCGACGAACTATTACGAAGCGGAGAACAGTTACTTCAACGACGTTCTCGATCGCAAACTCGGCATCCCGCTCACGTTGTCCGTGTTGGCGATGTCCGTCGGGCAGCGCTGCGGGCTGACGATTGTGGGCGTCGGGTTGCCGGGGCACTTCGTCGCCAAGGCAATTGACGGCGACAATGAACTCTTGTTCGACCCCTACCACGGCGGGCAATTTCTGAACGCGGACGGCTGTTCGTCACTCGTCGAAGCGGTCACCGGGCAGCCGTTCGTGGTGACCGAAGAAACGGTTGCCGCGTCGCCCCCCGGCTTCATCGTGCTGCGGATGTTGAACAACTTAAAAGGCATTTACCTGCGAACCCCAGACTTCAACCGGGCGGCCCGCGTCACCCACCGCATCGTTCAACTGACCCCGACCGACCCCCTGCAACGCCGGGATTTGGGCGTCACTCTTGTCCACGCCGGCAAACCGGGGAAAGCCATCGACCACTTGCAAACCTACCTGACGATGGCCCCCGACGCGGAGGACGCTGCGATCGTGCAAGATTTCCTTAAAGAAGCCCGCCGCGAAGTCGCCCGCTGGAATTGATGCAACTCATCCCGGAGTATTCACCACGGAATACACGGAAAGCACGGAAATGAATAGGGATAGGTGTTACGCATTTGACGGGTCAGTCGAAAGCTGACTCTGTGATCCCTGTGATCTTGATAACTTCCGTGTTTTCCGTGTATTCCGTGGTTCAATTGTTTATTCGGGTTGGAATTCGTTCCGTGCCTCAATAGCGGTAACTTCTCGTTTTCGCCCACCTATTACGAAAACCTAACCTATATTGGAGTTGCGCCCAGCTCGCCCTTTGCGAGACTCTCTATGCCTACGTCGATACTCTCGAACACCTTCCTTGCGCTCATTGAACGCAGCGGGTTACTACCGCCTGAGACACTCCATCCGTACTTGGAGCGGGTTCAGGCTCACGACGACTCACTCGGTACGCGGGAACAAATTGCCCAACAGCTTGTGTGTGATCGGCTGTTGACGCCGTACCAATCGCAACAACTCTTGGACGGCCAGTATCGCGGGTTCTTCCTGACGGAAAAATTCAAAATCCTGGACGTGCTGGGTGAAGGCGGGATGGGGCGGGTTTATCTGTGCGAACACCTGCTGTTGGAACGGTTGGTCGCGGTGAAGGTGCTGCAACTGGGCGGTGAGCCGATCCCCGGTGCGGAGGAACGATTCCTGCGGGAAGCTCGTGCCGCTGCCACGCTCGACCACCCGAACATCGCCCGCATTTTCGACATCGACCGCACCACCGAGGCGCCCTTTTTGGTCATGGAGCACCTGGACGGGACGAACTTCCATCAATTGATTGCCCAGCACGGTCCGCTTTCAATTCCACGGGCGGCCCATTACATTCGGCAAGCCGCGCTGGGCTTACAACACGCCCACGAAAAGGGCTTGATTCACCGCGACATCAAGCCCGGCAATCTGGTGCTTGATCGGTCGGGAACCGTGAAGATGTTGGATTTGGGTCTTGCCCGATTCTTCGACACACGCCGAAACAAGAATCTCACCCGGCGGTTCGATGCGCAAAATATTCTCGGCACCGCAGACTTCATTGCACCGGAACAA
>JAYSXU010000655.1:0-3352 GCA_043716965.1 Fimbriiglobus sp. | reverse complement strand
CGGGCACGCCATACTCGCCTTTCGATACAATCGCCGCGCTAGTCCAATCGCCCTTCGGGGTGCCGGTGACGAACGACTTGACGTGGTCAATCGCCCCGTTCGCGGCGGAGAGTGCGGACGACAGCCCGCGGGCTTTGATAATGGCCGCCCCACGATTCTGGCACTGCGGCACGTATACCGTTTCGAGCCAAGCCCGATCGGTGATGACTTCCGTGGCCGGCATGCCGCCGATTTTGGCGTTCGTGAAGTCCGGGAACTGCGTGTTCGAGTGGTTCCCCCAGATCGTCACTTGGGTCACGTCCGTATTCGGCACACCGGCTTTGATGGCAAGAGCGGACACAGCCCGGTTGTGGTCGAGGCGGGTCATCGCGTGCCACCGTTCGGCAGGAATATCACGGCCATTTGAATAAGCCACGAGACAGTTCGTATTACACGGGTTACCGACCACGAGAATTTGCACGTCCGATGCCGCATTCTTCGCCAACGCCTTGCCTTGCCCGACGAAGATTTTGCCGTTCATGCCCAGCAAATCTTTACGTTCCATCCCCGGCCCACGCGGCGCCGCCCCAACGAGTAGCGCCCAGTTCACGCCGCTGAACGCCTTGTTCGCGTCGTCGGTGACGACGACATCAAGCAACGTCGAGAAGCCGCAATCGAGCAACTCCATCGCGTTGCCTTCGGCGATTTCCAGGGCTTGGCGGGCGCTCGGGTTGGGCGGCGTCCAATCGGGCTTCTTCGGGATTTCCAGCAGGTGCAAAATCACCTTCGTGTCCGCCCCGAACACCTCCCCGGACGCCAGCCGCGCCAGCATCGCATACGAGACGTTCCCACCCGCCCCCGTGACGGCAACTTTGATGGTTCGGGACATTGCACAAACTCCTAGTGATTCGCGGTAATGCCAGCAAAAGTGTTTCCCGATAGGTGTACGTCCCGCCCCGCCGAGTGCAAGAGTGATTACGGGTGTTACGGAACGGAGGAGCGCGAAATGCGAGAAGTGAATCACTCAAACGCTGCGACTTCGCCACCGGCACCGCTTACAACTTTACCAATTTCAACAGCCGTCCCGCGAACCCGACCTGACGGTGTAAGCAGCGCCGTCAATCGTCGTGATCGTCGCCGCGCCGCCAGAAGATGTCTTCGACTTCCGCGTCCGGAATTTCCACGAACACCCCGCGGGCGATGAGGTGATTCCCGAGGTCGTGGATGAACCGCAGGGAATCCTTGGCGACAGTTTGCGGCGTGTACTTGTGGAACCGCATCCCGTGCAGTTCGGCCTCGTGCAACCGTTCCTGGTGCCGGTCGTGGAGTCGGTTGGCAGGCATCCCGACGAAGTGTTGAAAGTGAAAGTGAGTCGGCATGTTGAACAACCGCGGCTCGCTGGTCGTGCCGATGTAGCTGCCGTCCGAACAGCGGGTCACCAGCGTCGCTGCGCTAATGACCTTGTGCGGTTCCTTCATGTACAACACGCCCGCGCCGGTGACGCCGTCCGCCGAGAGCATCAGGGCGCTGAACAGTTCCCGCGTCTCTTCGAGGAGCGGCGTCTCGCTGTAGTGGATGAGTTCGTAGTCCGCGTCCTTCAAATGCGACACGTGGTTGCTGATCGCTTTCATCGCGTGACGCGGGATGTCGCCGGGGTCGATCGGAATCCGTTGCCGCACGATCGCGGCGGCGTTGCCGGGGGTGATTACAGCCAGACCGATTTTGCTTGGCAACAACACTAAAAACGCGAGGACGTTCCCTTCGCAGGCGCGCCAGATTTCGCCGATTGTCATACGGGCGAGTTTCTACCGGAAGTAGCGGACGGGCGGGCGTTTCATGGGAGCCGGTTCATTTTGATGTCGCCGCCCACGATCGTCGTCACGGCCCGGCTGGTGACTTCCCAACCGTGGAACGGCGTGTTGCGGCTCTTGGATTTGAACTCGTCTTTGTTGATGGTCCACTTCACGGTCGGGTCGATGATCGTCACGTCGGCGGCGGCGCCGACCTTCAGGGTGCCGCGTGGCGTATCCCCGGCGTCGATGCCGAGGACGCGGGCGGGGTTGATGGTCATTTTCTCGATCATTTGCGGCCACGTCAGATGCCCCTTCCCCACGAGGTATGTGACGCTGATCGGCAGGAACGTTTCGAGGCCGACGATACCGTTCGGCGCTTGGTCGAGTTCGCGGGCTTTCTTTTCTGGCGCGTGTGGGGCGTGGTCGGTGGCCAGCACGGATAAGGTGCCGTCTTTCAGCCCTTCAATGATGGCGTCTACGTCCGCCTGGGTCCGCAATGGCGGGGCCATTTTGTAGTTGCTGTCGAAGGTGCGAAGGGTCTCGTCGGTCAGCGTGAAGTGGTGCGGACAGGCTTCGCCGCTGATCCAGAACGACGGCTTGCCCTCCCGCTTCAACTTCTCTGCCCGTGCCCGACCTTGGCGAATCAACTCCACGCCGCCCGCACTGGAGACGTGCAAGATGTGAACCTTCCCGCCCGTCAATTCTGCCAATGCGATGTCGCGATAGATCATGATTTCTTCGGCGACTGCTGGCATTCCCCGCAGCCCGAGTTGCGCGCTGACGACGCCTTCGGCCATCACCCAACCGCGTGTCAGTTCGGAAATTTCCGCGTGAACGATCACGGCCTTGCCGAACATCCGCGTGTATTCCAACGCCCGCCGCATGAGTTCCGCCGATTCCACGGGCGAGCCGTCGTCCGTGAACGCGACCGCCCCGCCGGCTACCAGCCCGCCGATCTCCGCGAGTTCGGTTTGTTGCCGCCCCTTGGTGACCGCGCCGCACGGGAACACGTTGCAGAACCCGGCGCGTTTGGCTTGCAGAATCACGAACTCCGCGGCGGCTTGCGTGTCGATCGCCGGTTCCGTGTTCGGCATGCACGCCACCGACGTGACCCCGCCGTTGACCGCCGCCGCCGTCCCGGTCGCAATCGTCTCGTCCTCCTCCCGCCCCGGTTCCCGCAGGTGGACGTGCATGTCAATCAAACCGGGCGTGACGAACTTCCCGGTCGCGTTCAGGACAATTTTCGGCGTGATCTGCGGTTGGTGCCCGTAGCCGACCACGCGGCCTTCGGACAACCAAAGGTCCGTGACCGCGTCCAACCCCTGCGACGGGTCAATCACCCGCCCGCCGCGAATCTGTATCGTGTGAATGGTATTCATGCAGACGATTGTAGGAATCGCGTGCCGGTGGGCAAAATGGTGGCGAAGACTTGGTCCGCGAAATGTCATCACAAAAGCACGAGCGGCCCTGGTGGACCGCTCGTGAGTCGAGTTCGTTGTTGTTTCGAGTTAGCTCGCAATGGCAGGAGTCGTCCGGCGGCGCACCATCCCAACAAGTAACGGAAGCCCCGTCATGGCCAG
>JAYSXU010000654.1:0-10127 GCA_043716965.1 Fimbriiglobus sp. | reverse complement strand
ACAAGTATTGGTCTTCTCCGTGGCTCTCCGTGCCCTCTGTGGTGAATGCGGTTTTACTCGCACCAGTGAATTTAGTGACACCCAAACCAGTGGTTCGTATCAACTTATCGCGCCGAACCTTTGGCGTCCGGCTACAATCCGTAGCTCATGAATACCGTCATCATTACGCTGCGCAGTTGCCCGGTTGGGGCGCTCGGGTTTTACGGCAACGAGTGGATCGCCACGCCGAACCTTGATCGCTTCGCCTCCGAAGGGATCGTCTTCGATCGGCACATCTCGGATTGCCCTACGCCCGAGGCCGCGCATCAGGCGTGGCGCAGCGGCAAGCACCAAACCCCGCGAATCAATGCACCTATCCAGAAACCGGACGGCGGTGGGGATTTGGTTGCATCCCTGAAAGCTGCCGGTGTCCGCACGGTGCTGGTGCAGCACACCCGGACCGCGAACGATCCCGCTCCGGACTTCTACGCTGGGTGGGACGAAAGGTTCGTCGTCCGCCCCACAGACGGCCCGGCGTCCCCGATGGAATCGCTGTTTCACCAGCTTCCGGACGTGCTGGAAAAGCTGCGGGCGTTCGACAGTTGGTGCTTGTGGATCGAAATTGATCGCCTCGTGCCGCCGTGGGACATTCCGCAAGACGTATTCGACGCCTACATCGAAGACCTGTTTGAAGACGACGAGCCGCCGCCGCGCGTTGAAGTCCAAGAAAGTGAAGCGGACGAACCCGACATTGATGATGACGACGAGGAGGAAGACGAACCCGAACCAATCCCCGTAAAACGGGATCCGGTCCCCGCATGGCACGATCCCACGACGGGTTGGTTTGATGTTGATGACCTGCCGTCGTGGGAATTGCTCCACCGCAGTTTCGCCGCCGCACTGACGACGTTTGATGCCGACTTGGGGCGACTGTTCGCGCTGTTCCGTGATCGGGGTGTCGATCAATCGGCAACCTGGTTCCTCACAGCGGATCGTGGCTACCCACTTGGCGAGCATGGGTTGATTGGCTACCACCGCCCGTGGTTGCATGAAGAATTAGTCCACGTGCCACTGATCGTTCGCCTTCCGAACGCCGAGGAAGGGGGTCGCCGGGTGACCATCTTCACGCAACCGGCGGACCTGATGCCGACACTTCTCGCCGCGCATGGGATAGCGAGCGAAGCGAAAGACGGAGTGAACTTGCTACCACACCTGCGCGGCGAAACCCGTGCCGTGCGGCCGTTCGCTTGCAGTGGTTTCGTGCAAGAAGCCGCCAGTGAATGGGCGATCCGCACGCCCGAATGGGCGTACCTGTTGCCAGTCCGCGCGCACACCGACGACGATGAACCGCGTGAACCGTTGCTGTTTGAAAAGCCCGATGATCGGTGGGAAGTGAACGACCTGCGCATCCGCAATCTCGGCCATGCCGACGACTTGGAAAAGTTGTTACGTGAGTTTCTGACCTGAGCGGAGGGTGTTAGCCCTCCGAGTGAGCGCATCCTCGGAATGACTGTAGACTCGGAGGGCTAACGCCCTCCGCTCGGGGTTAACGCGAAGCGAACGGTTCGACTTCACTTCTGCGAACTGTCTTTAATCATTTGGCGGAAGTCGGCTAAGAACGCACTGGCGACATCGACCCAACCGCGTGCGATCAGCGAGCTGGGATAGTTCTGCGTGAACAACGTGAAGTAACTGTGCAACGTCTCAATGGTGAGCGCTAGGCAGTTGCGGACTTCCTTGGCTTGGTCGCGGGTGCCGTCGGCCGTGAAGGCGTTCATCATGGTGAACAACAGGCTGCGACTGACCCCGCGGCGGGCGTCGTTCAACGAGCTGTAAAACGTCCCCGCCTTGGCCAACGCGGCCATTTGGGGGTCCGTACTGCGGTCCAAGAACGTCGTCGCATTGGCCAACTCTTCGGTGAGTTGGACCATCGTTTCACTTCGTTCCAGAATGAAGTCGGAATCCGTGGTTAAACTTGTCCCCGCGAGTTGAAGTCGCAGGTTTTCCAGCTTCGCCAGCAGTTCAATGAGTTTCGATTGCCACTGCACGTAATCAGTTCGCGCGGGCATCGGCGTGACCGCTTCGGCGGCGGGTTCCGCTTCCATTGCGGATTCGATTGCGGATTCGGTAATCATACGTCCCTCGATTTATGTTGAGACAGCCGTGGTCGTGCGGTTGGCTTCGGACCGACAGTGGGTCTGGACGACTCGGGTGAAGGTTTCGGGGTGAAGCGGTTTCATGACCGTTGACGTGACCCCGGCCATTTTGCAGCGGAGTTTGTCAACGATGTTGTCGGCCCCGGCCAGCAGGATGAACGGAACCCGCTTGGTGTCCGGGTGTTGCCGGAGCAGCTTGCAGAATTCGTGCGCTTCCATGCCGTCCAGTTTGGCATCGACCACGATCACGTCCGGAACGCCTTCGGAGCGAATGCTTTCAATGGCTTCGTCCGCGTCTTCGGCGCCGATCACCTGATATGTGGGTTCGCCTAGCATTAACGCCACAAGCTTGCGGATCGTTCGGCTGGAATCCACGACGAGAACCTTATACGGTTCCGCCAAGGCCGCCTCGACATCCGCCGGGTCCAGTTGCGGCATCAAATCGGTCGGGGAGTCTTGACGACGCATCACGACCGTTTGCGGCGAAATCAACGTCGCCGCCGCCGTTGCCGCCAAATTAAGGCTCGACTGCGACATCTTCGCAATTTTCGCTTCAAAGTACGTGATGCCTTTTCGCGCCGCCGTATTGTCCGGGTTGATAATCAGAACCCGCTTCAAGTGGGCCGTGGCTTCGACGGGGGAATCACTCACGCTGGCCAACCAGAGCCAGCCTTGTTCACTTTTCGGGTCGTCTGCCACGACCGCGCGCAGGAGTCGCCGCGCCGTTGGGATGTCCTTGCCTTTGGCGGCGGTAATCCCGGCGGGCAACCGCACAAGCTGAAGCCCCGCCTTGGCCTGCGGGTTCTTGGCGTTCAACGACAGAACTCGCTCCCAAGCCTGGGTCGCTTCGAGCGCAGTCTCGGCGACTTCGGCCAGCCATTGCCACGCCGCTTCGTTCGTCGGGTCAATGCGGGTCGCGGCCATTAACAGCGTGCGGGTCCGGGATTTATCGTTCGACCGCGACGCCGCCATCGCTTGGCGAAACAACTCGACGGTGGTGGGTTGGGCCATCAGAACACCTTCCGCACGAGGCGGGCACGCAGGGTCGTTCTCAGGGGATCGCGATACTGCCGATTGGTAGGGTTAACACGTAACCGTAGGTCACAGGTACCCCGATGTGCAAATCGGGGAACGCAAAATGCGGCAAGATCGTTCCGAATTCCCCGGCGGAATTCCGCCTGGCTCTGAGTCTTTCGCACGCCAGACGATATTCGGCACAACACGTACAACCCGAACCCGCCTGGCAAGATGTAACTGGCGTACCGTTGCACCCCAAGTTTAACCCCGTTCTCCGATTCAATTTATTGCGTGCAATTCGTTCAATCCGTCGAATTCATGCATACGGTGGTTCAGGACGAACCCCTTTCTCTCCGACTCACATTCGTTCGGGATTTCTGCCAAGGAGTGGCATTCGATGGACTCGCAACGTGTTCGTAACTGGCTACTGGGGACTCTGACCGCAACCACGCTGAGTGTCAGCCCGATTGCGGTCGGACAAACGCCGATGCCGGACGTGCCGGGCGTGGCTGATTCGGCAATTCCGGCTGTGACGAGTGACGCCCAACCTGCCGGCGTAACCAGCCCACCCGGTGACGCCGGTTGCCCCGCAGCCGCAGCCGCCGAGAACATTTTCAAAAACGTCCCGCCGGTTCGGCCCTTCCCGCGCCCAGGTCACTTCCCGATCCCGCCGACCGGCGAAGGCTACTACTCGTTGCTCGACGCGCTGACCGGGACGTGCTTGAAGGCACCGCCGAAGTACCCGTACCCGCGATTCGGATTAATGCAGCCGTCGTTCTACGACGCCGATTTCCGGTACTTGGATGACCCGAAGAACACGGAACACGACTACGCCGACGGCTTGAAGCGAATCCGTATCGGGGATAACTTCTTGTTCAGCACCGGCGGGTCCACGTGGAACCGGTACATGAACGAGTACAACAGCCGGTTAACCGGCAACAACAACGTGTACAACCTGAGCCGGGTCCGGGCGTATGCGGACTTGTGGTACAAGGACGACTTCCGGGTTTATGGCGAGTTCATCGGGTCGTACTCCGTGTGGCAAGACCTGCCGCCAGTGGCGATCGACGAGTCCGGGCCGGACATCCTGAACCTGTTCGCCGACATCCGGGTGTTCGACCTGAACGGCAAGCCGGTGTACGTCCGCGTCGGGCGACAGGAACTGTTGCTCGGGTCGCAACGCTTGGTGTCCCCGCTGGAGTGGGCGAACACCCGCCGCACGTTCGACGGCGTGCGGGCCTTCCGCCAGGGGGAGAAGTTCGACGTGGACGTGTTCTGGACGCAGCCGGTCATTCCGAACGCCAACAAACTCGATTCCAACGACAACAGCCAAAACTTCGCCGGGGCGTGGGCGACGTACCGCCCCCGCAAGGGCGTGAGCCTGGACGCCTACTACCTGATGCTGGACAACCAGAACAGTGTGACGCAACAAGGGCTGAAGCGGTCGCCGATCACAACCCACACGTTCGGGAGCCGGTTCGCCGGTGACAAGGACAACATGTTGTGGGATTTTGAAGGCGCGTTGCAACTCGGGCGGAAAGGGGGCCAAGACGTGGTCGCCGGAATGGTGACGGCGGGGTTGGGCTATCACCTCAAGGACGTTCCCACGACCCCGACGCTGTGGTTTTACTACGACTACGCCACCGGTGACCGCAACCCTGGAGTGGGCACGTACAACACGTTCAGCCAGCTCTTCGCGTTCGGCCACTACTACATGGGCTGGGCGGACGTGATCGGGCGGCAAAACATCCACGACTTTAACGTCCAACTCTACTCGTACCCCACGAAGTGGCTGACGATGTACGCCCAATACCACCGCTTCTACTTGGACAGCACCAAGGACGCCCTTTATAACGTCGCCGGCAACGCCATCCGCCGTGACCCCACTGGGAAGGCGGGCGACGACGTCGGCCAGGAACTCGATCTTGTGTTGAACTTCCACCTGACCAAGCACGCGGACCTGACAACAGGTTACTCGTACCTCTGGGGCGGCGACTTCCTCAAGCGAACCGCCGGCGCCACAGGCGGCGTGAACACCAGCACGTTATTCGTGCAAATGGGCTATCGATGGTAATGGCTTTCTGGCGAACCGGCGACGATAGTCGCCTGGGTAAAAACCGACCACCCGCTTGTGGCGAACCACCCGGCTGCGTGACAGTTCGATTTCTTTACCCCGACCCGGACCCGCTTGCGAGCGCTCCAAAGAATCACCGGGTGGCACAAGACCTGTAAAACGCTTGGCATCGAACGCACGTCGATGCAGTTAGTTATTGTGCGGGTGACGGCTACGACCTGTAAGTAATGACCGATCGCCGGGACGCGGATGTGGTGGCGGACCAGCCCCGCTGGGCGGTGGGGCTGTTGTTTCGGCGGAAAACCCGAGCCGTAAATCGGCGGCCCGGTCTCGAAAACGAAGGGCGACGGCGGTGGTCCGTCACGCCCCGTGGTCCGTTTCCCGTATCCGCTCACCCAACCCTTCAACCCAGACACGGAAACCTCCACCAGTCCCACCCCCTACGTCACACAGCAATCGGTGAGCCGATTTCAGCAGTGCGAATCGATGAAACTTCACGAAACGATGGGATGCGATGGCTTCAGTGGTAGCGGTTAAGTTCTAACCGTAGACTGAATCTATCCAAACAAACGGGAGTCATCCCCCTGGGTAACGGATTAGTTCAACACGGATTCCAACACTTGGCTCGATTGCTGCACAAAGACCTGACACGACCGCGCCGGCGCGATAGTATCTAAAACGTGGTATTGAATCGAGTGATTGTCTCAAACTGAGGTGTATGTGATGGGAAAGGGCAACAATTCGCAGGGCAAGGAAAAGAAGAAGCCCAAGAAGGACGCAAAAGCCGCTCCCGTAAAGCCGGTCGCTCCGCCAAAAAAGAAGTGACAGCCGCAGCGGAACTTGCGAACACGTCTTCCCAACACGGTAGCAGTTGATGCTAGCGTGTTGGACAATTTAACGATTCCAGCCGGACGAACACTTACTCATCTCGTCGCCACGCACCGAGTAGGTTGGAGAAATCGTCACGCCAGACGGCCCCAGGTGACACCGGAACCCGTTGCCAGTGGGGGTCTTTATCTACGTCTCCGATGTCGGCGGGGGCGCGGTAGAGGACGGCCCAGGTGCTGGCGAGTTTGCCGTCGATGCGGTCGCGGTCATTGGGTTCGTCGTCGTCTAACTTCAGGGTGAACGGGGGATCGTGGTCTACCCCGAGGCGGGCCACGAGGGGTGGTAGGTCCAGGTAGCGGTTCGAGAGGTGGAACAACAGGACGCCGTTCGGCTTCAGCTTCCGGACGTAGAGCGCGAAAGCTTCTCGGGTCATCAGGTGAACCGGGATTGAGTCCGAACTGAAGGCATCCAGTACGAGCAAATCAAAGTGGCTGTCCGGTTCGCGGGCGAGCTGTCTCCGGGCATCACCCAGGACGATGGTCACCGTGCCTCGGGTTTCCGAGAGGTAGGTAAACAACCTCGTGTCCTGTGCGATCCGTACCACGGCGGGGTCGATCTCGTAGAAGGTCCACGCTTCACCTGGGTTCGCATAATCTGCCATCGTACCGCACCCCAACCCCACTGCTGCGACTCGCTGTTTGCGTTCGGGCGGCAGCTTGGCGAACAGCCGCCCGACGGGTCCGTTGCGGTGGTAGTACATCAGCGGGCGCGGGGGTCCAGGTTCATCGGTACGCTGTTGGCCGTGCTGGGTCGTGCCGTGAATGAGGCGAGTGAAGGTGCCATCAGCGGTGCGCGTGACGCGCAACGTGCCGAAGAAATTCCGCGTCTTCAACAGTACCTGGCCGTGCGACCCGGAGTCGAACGACCCCGCAAGAAGTAGGATCGCTAGACAGATCGCAAAGCGAGCCGGCTTCCAGACTAAGGCGAACGCCAGGATCGCGGGGATGCCGAACATCAACCCCGCCCGTAGGAGACGCATCGCCACCACGTCCGGCGAACCTGGGTCGGCCGGGACCGTCACAAATTGCGGAGCGAAGATGACGAGAGTTGCCGTTACGAGGGTGTAGCCAGCGATCCAGATCGCATCTTGTTTATTGAGTCGCAATGGCTCCGGCCCGCCGCTCTTGGATGGCCGCACGAGCGCGGCCAGCATGACCATGAGGGGATATTCGACGAGGCCAAAGTTTGCAAAGATCACCGGCGAAAGCAGCGCGTTGAACAGCCCGCCGAGAACGCCGCCTGCGGACATCGTAAGGTAGAACGTCGTGAGGTATTCCCGACTGGGACGGAGATTCGCCAACTCGCCGTGACACATCAGAGCGATCACGAAGAACGCCAGCAAATGCAGGCTACCGACCAGTAAGATTGGTTCGGTCGCCACGGTTAGCAACGCAAACACCAGGAACACGATCAGCATTGGTGCGAACCGCCCGACGGACACACGGACCCGGTCCGGCCACCACGCAAAGACGATGACAAAACTGAGCAGGTACAGCGCCAGTGGCACCACCCAAAGCAGCGGGACCGGGGCAATGTCCGTGGTCAAGTGCGTAGTCGTGCCCATCAGGAGGCTAGACGGTATCGCGGCGAGGGCGAGCCAGAGGAGCCGGAGCCTCCGTGTTGGTGGAGGTGGTCTATCGACTACCTCTTGCTTCACCGAGATCGGTGAATATGAGATCGGCTTCGCCCAGATCGTCCACCCGCAAATTGCAATTAACCAAAACAGGATTCCGTAGCCGACGATCCATTTGCTTTCTTGTTCGCCGACGCCCAGGTTCGGCTCGATGAGAAACGGGTAGCTCAGGAGACCCAGGAGGCTCCCGGCGTTGCTGGCGGCGTACAGGAAGTAGGGGTCGTGGGCGCTGGGGTGCCCGGTGTAGGCGAACCAGCGCTGGAGGACGGGTGCGGTCGTCGAGAGGACGAAAAATGGTACCCCGACGAACGCGGCGAGGTAGAGAACTAGCCCCAGGATTGGGTTGTCCTGGTCTGCCGGGATCCAGTCCGGGTTCAATCGAAATCGCAAGACGAGATACGCCACGAGACCACCGACCACGACGACGAGATGCACGGGGATTTGTCGGCGAATCGGCAAATTGGTGGTGAGCTTGTGGGCGTACCAGTAGCCGCCAAGTAGAGCGGCCTGGAAGAACACCATACAGGTGTTCCAGACGGCTGGCGTACCGCCCGCGATTGGCAGTAGCACCTTCCCGGCCAAGGGTTGAACCATCATCAGCAGCGCGGCGGACAAAAACAGACTGACCGCAAACAGGGCGAGAAGCACGGTGAATTTCCGAACGTGGGAGGTCTGGGATTATGGCAGCACTGAAGCAGATTCTAGAAATTTCGCCCCAGGTTCGCTGGGCTTTTCGTAGGCACTCAAAACTTGGTCGATAACATCCAAGGTGCGTTGGGTGGCGCCTTGTTGCTCGCGCACCAGCTTTTGTGCGGCGGCACCGACGTGGCGACGGAGTTCGCTATCACCCAGCCAGCGTGAGAGGACCGTCTCTAACTCCGTCTCGTCTTTGACCATGACGGCGCCACCCGCTTCGACCAATCGCCGGGCCGCATCGCGGAAGTTCCAAACGTGGGGGCCGAAGGCAGTCGGCACGCCGTAGCCCGCCGGTTCGATCATGCTTTGCCCGCCACGTTTGCCGTCGAGACTGCCGCCGGTGTAGCCCAAATCCGCAAGACTCCAGGCCGCACCCAGTTCGCCAACCGTGTCGAGTAGGACGACGTTCGGCACCTCCGCACAAGGCTCCGTGATCTGGCTTCGCCGAACGAACGACAACCCTGATAGCTCCACCAGGGCGGCGACTTCCACGAACCGATCCGGGTGCCGTGGCACCAAGACGAGGCGTAACGTGGGGAATCGAGTCCGGAGGTTGGCGTAGGTGGTGAGTAAAATCGACTCTTCCGGGGCGTGGGTGCTTCCAGCCACGAGGATGAGCGACGAGGGATTGATACCGAGTAGTCGCCGCAGTTCGTTCGCCTTCGGCGTGTCGCGGTTGCCCGTGGCGCCGTCATATTTCACGGAACCACTGACCGTGATCTGGGATGCTGTGACACCCAGATGTCGCAAGCGGTCGGCGTAGTCTTCCGACTGCGCTGCGAACGCGGTGATGTGGCGAAACAACAGCCGGTGAGCGAGTCCGCGAACGTGTTGAAGCCGGGCAAAGCTACGCGGACTCATGCGCGCGTTGATGACCACCACCGGCACATTTCGCCTGGCCGTTGAGGCGAGAAAGTTCGGCCAGAGTTCGCTCTCGGCGAGTACGACGAGCTTCGGCTGAATTGAATCGAGTGCGTTGCCGGTAGACCATGAAAAATCGAACGGGTACTGGACGACGACATCATCCGCGAACCTGGCCCGTGCCTCTGACAACCCGGTGTCAGTCGTTGAGGACACCACGACCAGCCAATCCGGATGCCGCTTGCGAAACGCCGTCACGACCGTCACCAACAGGTGAATTTCCCCCACGCTTACACCGTGAAACCACACCACCGGCTTCGCATCGGGATTTGCAACGGAGACTCGCCCCGTCAGTTTCGCCACCAAGTCCCGCCGATAGCGACCCGTCCGCACGCACCGCCACACCAACCACGGCGATAAGATTGTGAGTGCAAACAAGTAAAGAGCATCCAGAATCAGCGGCATGGGGTGGCCTCGTGGAACGACATTGCCGCAAAAAATGACACGGCCAGCGTGCCGGGTTTCGCACCGCGCTGTGACCCCTGCCGGGGTCGTTGAAAATGGGTGCGGGTTCCTGGGGTGTCGCTGCGCTCAACCCCAGGCTAATGGCTGTAATCCCTTTGGGATAAAAACCAAGCCGGAACTTCACACCGGGATGAAAACACCCTGGGGCATCCCGGTAGAAATGCGAGCGATTAGCCTGGGGCGTCGCTGCGCTCCACCACATACGCATGAACTTAAGCGATCGGTCTAGCGAAAATGCGGGAAGTCCTTGACCATGCGAGGGTTACCACACCTTCACCTGGAACAAGGACGCTCCCAC
>JAYSXU010000653.1:0-3361 GCA_043716965.1 Fimbriiglobus sp. | reverse complement strand
GTAGTGTGTCGTCCAGGTACGCCAACAATGTCCGCAATGTGAGCCGCATTTCTTCGCCCTCAGGTGGTTTTGGTTAATAGTGGCGAAGCGTGGCAGTCTTCGTGCAAAATTCTGGACGGATTTCGTTGATTCACACAATCAGTATCACGCGGACGTCCATCACGTTCGTGTTAGTCAGCCCGGTGCGGATAAGGCCGTTGAATTGTTGGAAGAAGTGGTAGCTGTCATGGCGGGCCAAAAACTCCTGGGGGTTGACTCCGGCTTCACGGGACAGTCGTAGCGTGTCTTCCGTGGCCACGGCACCGGCCGCGTCCGTCGGGCCGTCTTCGCCGTCGGTCCCGCCACTGAGCACGCAGACGTTCTTAAATCCGACTTCACCAAGCTTGACGAGCATCGCCAACACGAACTCCTGGTTCCGCCCGCCCATGCCGGTGCTGTCCCCGAGCTTCACGGTCGTTTCCCCACCCATCAACATGCAAACGGGCGGTGGAAAGCGGGTGACGTTGCTACGAATCGACGCCACAAACCCGGCGATCTCGAACGCGACTTCGGTGGTGTCGCCATCGAATGCAACGCCGAGATCGACGACCGTGTAACCGGCACTTCGGGCTTTTCGTTTCGCGGCACTCAGTGCAATCTCGTTCGATCCGATCACGCGATCGACGATTCGATACCCCAAATGCTTTGGGGTCTCCTCGATCTTGCCTTCGACCCCCGCAAGCAGGTGTTGCCGAACGGTGTCGGGAACCCGGTCGAGCAAGTTGTATTTTTCTAAGACCCGCCACGCACCGGCAAACGTCGTCGGATCGGGGACCGTTGGACCGGACGCAATTACATCGAGTTCATTGCCGACAACATCGGAAATAATCAAGCTAATCAGCAGTTTGCCCCGAAACACTTCCGCCAGTCGGCCACCTTTGACCCGCGAGAGGTGCTTGCGAACCGCGTTCATCTCCGTGATACTGGCACCGCAAGCGTGCAGAAGTTTCGTCACGGCCTGTTTATCTTCGAGCGAGATGCCTTCAACGGGAGCCGGTAGCAGGGCAGACCCGCCGCCAGAAATGAGACAAATCGCCACGTCTTCCGGCCCCGCATCGCGGAGGAGTTGGAGCATCTCATTCGCGCCGGCAACGCCGGCCGCGGTGGGGTGATTGCTCCCGACGGGGCGTGCAGCATGGAGGCGGATTTTGCGGAGACTCGGCGGATAACCTTCCGGCACATTCACCACACCGACCATGCGTTTTAATCGACTCGGCATGGCCGCTTCTAATCCGGTAGCCATCGCCGCCCCGGCCTTGCCACAGCCGACTACACGAATCACCGGCGCCGCCCGGATCATGGCTTTCCACTCTTTCGGGAATTGCCGAACGGCCTTCGTGACCAGTGGCTCCGGACGCACGGCATCCAATGCTGCCGTCCAGATCGCCAAAGCCTGTTCACGAAGCTCAGCCGGAGTCACGCCAACACTTCTTTCACGACGCGGCCATGAACATCGGTCAGGCGGAAGTCACGCCCGGCATAACGGTAGGTGAACTTCTCGTGATCGAACCCCAAGAGGTGCAGTATCGTGGCGTGCAGGTCGTGGACGTGGACCCGGTTTTCGACGGCTTTGAAGCCGAATTCGTCCGTGGCCCCGACGACCGTGCCCCCCTTCACACCGCCGCCCGCCAACCACACCGTGAAGCCCCAGTGGTTGTGGTCGCGCCCGTTAATCTTGCCCGCGTTACTGCCGGGTGTTGGCATCTCCACGACGGGTGTGCGACCGAATTCACCGCCCCAAATGATGAGTGTCGATTCAAACAGACCGAGGCGTTTGAGGTCGGTAATCAACGCGCTGATTCCTTGATCGACTTGACCCGCTAACCGGCGGTGATTCACTTCGATGTCGTCGTGGCTATCCCACGGTTGTACCGGGGCGTGTGACACTTGTACAAACCGCACGCCGCGTTCCACGAGCCGCCGAGCAATCAACAGGCTTCGAGCTTGGTCACCCGGGCCGTAGGATTCGCGGACGGCTTTGGGTTCCCGGTTCACGTCGAACGCATCGGTGGCTTCGGTCTGCATCCGGTAGGCCAACTCGAACGACTGAATCCGGGCTTCCAGCAGCGTGTCGCCGGGTCGGGTTTCGACGTGGGCTTGGTTCAATTTCGCTAGCAAATCGAGCTGCTTGCGTTGTATACCGTCGGGTGCCGACTTGTTGTGGATGTTCTCGATGAGCTTTTCGATGTCGGTGTTGCGCGGGTCAACGTAGGTGCCTTGGAACACGCCCGGCAAGAACCCGGCCTGCCAGTTTTGCGATTCCATTAGCGGCATTCCAGCGGGGCACATCGCCACGTAGCCCGGCAGGTTTTGGTTCTCGGTGCCAAGGCCGTAGGTCAGCCACGAACCGAGACTCGGGCGCACCAATCGGCTTTCGCCGGTGTTCATCAGCAAGAATGACGGCTCGTGGTTCGGCACGTCGGCGTACATCGAGCGGATCACGCAGATGTCGTCAATGTGCTGGGCCGTCTTCTGAAAAATCTCGCTGACCTCGATCCCCGATTGGCCGTACTTGGCGAACTTGAACGGCGAGGGGTACGCCGCACCCGTGCGCCGTTCCGTTTTCAGATTTGCGGTCGGGAGTGTCTTGCCGACATATTTCAACAGCGCCGGCTTCGGGTCGAACGTGTCCACTTGCGACGGACCGCCGTTCGCAAAGATGTGAATCACCCGTTTCACTTTGGCGTCGAAGTGCGGCTTCTTGGGCGACAACGGGTTCGCCGAATCAACGCCCGCTTGCGCAACCGGGTTCAGCAATCCGGAGTTCCCGAGCAGTTGCGTGAGGCCCAACAGGCCCATCCCAACGCCACACCGGGTGAGCATTTCGCGTCGAGAAACAGGCGGAAGCTTGTTCATGATTCGGTTAATCCACGAAGACAAATTCGTTGCTGATGAGTAACACCTGAGCGAACAATTCTGCGGGATTCAATTGCCCCGCGCTCGGCTTAGTTTCTTGGGCCAACGTGAGGAACTCGACGGCAAGCTTGCCTTCATCTGGCGTCGGGTCGCGGCTCAGGATGGCGTGGTAGATTCGCTTGATTCGTTCCGCAGTCGTCATGCTCCACAGCACTTCCGGTCGCGCGACCACGGCCTTCGCTTGTTCGGCCACGAACGGGCTGTTCATCATGAACAACGATTGTTGCGGTACCGTGGTTTGGAAGCGTTGCGGGGTGTGCTGATCCGGACTGGCAAAATCGAACGAGCGGAACGTGGCCGGGAGATTTTGGCGATCAATCGAAGCGTAAACCGTTCGCCGTGATGAATACGGTTTGGCGAACAGATCGACGGACCGGCCGTAAAGCGTGCGGTCCAATTTTCCGGA
>JAYSXU010000652.1:0-10155 GCA_043716965.1 Fimbriiglobus sp. | reverse complement strand
TCTTGCCCTGATCGGCGTGCGGCGGCAGCGTGAACGCCCGCACCTTGGGCCGAACAGCTTCCGGACGAAACAGCGGTTTCCCGTCGATGGACATATTGGATTCCGTGCAAACAAGGGCGGTTTAACCGGGGCAGTGTACTCGCTTTGTCAGTCCGGCAACATCTGGACTTTGGAGTTAGTAACAGTCTTTCATTGACTTCGACGGGTATAGCTAAAATCTGTGGGGATCGAAACAAACCGAGCGGAATACGACGCCGTTTCACCGACCGGAGATTCTCGTTGCTTGTGAAACCCCTTACAATTCTGTATCGCACGACGTGCCGTTCACTCAATTAGGATCGCTTTGACATGGTGGCAAAAAAGCCCTCGGCGGAAGATGCGTCGCTTGCGGATTTGCAGGCGGAAGCGGACGAACTGCGGAAACGCATCACCCGGTTCCGGCAATCGTTGGGCCGGTTCTTCGTGAACAAGCAAGAAATCATCGACCTGATGTGTGTGGCGGCGGTCGCTCAAGAACCGCTACTGCTTGTCGGGCCGCCGGGGACCGCGAAGTCGGACCTCGTGTTGAAGTTCAAGGACGCCCTCGGCATGGGCGAAGGGGACTACTTCGAGTACATGCTGACGCGGTTCACGGAGCCGAGCGAGATCATCGGCGCGATTGACATCAAAGAGTTGCGTGAGGGGAAGTACATCCGCCGCAAGGAGGGCAAACTCCCCACGGCGAAGCTCGTGTTCTTGGACGAAATCTTCAAGTCGAACTCGGCGATCTTGAACATCCTGCTGACGATCATTAACGAGCGCAAGTTCTACCAGGACGGCGTGCCGGAGCCGGTGCCGCTGCGGATCATGTTCGCCGCGACCAACGAAATCCCGGAGCAAGGCGAACTCGCCGCACTGAAGGACCGCTTCGTGTTGAAGGTGCAAAGCCGGTCGGTGCAGGACGACCACTTTCAAGAACTGATTGATTCGGGTCTGCAAGGCGAGGCGTACAAAGGGCTGAATCAGAAGCCGTGGGCGGAGGGGCACTGCTCGCTCGAAGACTTCATCAAGGCGAACCGCTACCTCACGTTTTTGTTCAGTCGGAAGCAGACCGACGTTCGGGGCGAGGAACAGAACGATCGAGACGTCTTCTTCCCCGCCGACGTGTTCCGCGAGTTTCAACGGCTCGTCAAGACCCTGGTGCGTGAGGACAAAATCTTCATCAGCGACCGGAAGCTTGTGAAGCTTTACAAGCTGTTCCGCGTCCGGGCGTGGCTGTTCAGCGGCGGTACTGTCAGCCGGGACGACCTGCGGTTGTTGGCGTACCTCGGAGAGTCACACCAAGAGATCGAACACCTGCGCGAGAAGGTGCCGAACCTACTCGGCGATACGTAAGCGTTACATGCCAAGTTCTGGAACATGAGACTTCGTGTCTCGAAAGGATCAATTCGTTAAGACTTTTGACAGGGTTCACAGGATTGAACAGGATTAAGAATTGTTTTTCGATCCTGTTCAATCCTGTGAACCCTGTCAAAAATATGAGCCATCATCACACCACGGCGAGGCGTTGGAACGCGCCGCTGGTTTCGAGGTACCACTGCACGGTTTTTCGCAGACCCTCTTCAAACGTGATTTGGGGATCGTACCCCAACTCGTCGTGCGTGCGGTTAATGTCGGCTTTGGAGAACCGCACGTCGCCGTTCCGGGTCGCGACGAAATGGGGCAGCAAGTCGGTGCCCAAGATGTGATTGAGTTGCTTCACCAGTTGGATCACGGTCACCGATCGGCCCGTGCCGACGTTGTAGACGTTCCCGGACACGTCTGGCACTTCGGCGGCGCGCATCAACGCATGAACTGCGTTGGCCACATAAGTAAAGTCCCGCGATTGCAAACCGTCGCCGTGAATCGTGGGCACATCGCCACGAACCAACGCCGCGATGAACAGGGCAATCACCCCCGAATAGTGGCTGTCGCTACGTTGGCGTGGGCCGAAGATGTTGAAGAACCGCAGCCGGACGGTTTCGATTCCGTAAGTCGCGGCGAAAGCCTGCATGTAAAGTTCACCTGCAAGCTTAGCCGCAGCATACGGGGACCGCGCCGCCGGCAACTGGTCTTCCCGCTGACCGCGTGGCGTCGATGTCCCACCGTAAGCACTCGAACTGGCCGCATATACCACACGCCGCACGCCACACTTCCGGGCGGCATCCAGTAAGTTCAACGTCCCGGTGGCACACGCGGCATGGGTCGCAGTCGGGTTTTCGACACTCCGGGCCACGCTTGCTAACGCCCCGAGGTGATAGATCACCCCCACGTCCCGCATCGCCTTCGCTACAGCATTCGGGTCCGTGAGGCTACCTTCGACGATGTCAATGGTGTTGGTAAACTCGTCGAGGTTCTCCCGCAAGCCCGTGCTGAAATCGTCAAACACCCGCACCGCTTGCCCGCGTCGAACCAACTCCTCAACCAGATGGGAACCGATAAACCCCGCACCACCCGTGACCAGACTCAATTCACGCATTCCCACGCCTCCGCTCCGTGATTTCTTCACAAGGCCCGCAAGTGTACCGACCCACCGGGGATGCTGTCTACACGGCTTCGGAAGTCATTGTTGCTTGTGTGACATCGGGATTGGAGTACGATATTAGTACCCAAATCCCGGAGCAAAATATGTCGATCACAATTACCGATGAATCAACCGTTGTTGCACTATCCGTCATCAACGGACCCGAAGAGCTACGCAGTGCGGACGGCCGGCTGTTGGGCCAGTTCATTCCAAACCCAGCCGCGAAAATGACCTACCCAGAATTCGGCATGACCGATGAGGAACTCAATAGTCGGGCAAAAAACCCGAACGCAATTTGGCACACGCCAGCGGAAGTATCGGAACGACTTCGCCAACTCCGGAAGGCACAATGATGTTCGCCGCCGTCTGGAGTCAGAACTCGTTGGATGAATTAGCGGTTGCGTTTCCGCCATCACATCACATTAGTATCACCTCAGCGGTTCCGTTCGTGCGGGCTGGTTGGTAGGTTGCGTTGACATTTCTGGTTAGTGGAGTGATGCCGACGGGTTGGTTGTCAGTTTATCATGATGCTACCACTCCTCTTCACACTCCGATCCGAGACCCACCAATGTTGCGTCCTTGGGCTGTCTTGTTGTTGTTGTTGATTCCCCATTCCGCTTTTTCAGCCGAACCGGAGAACCCGAACGTTCCTCCAGAGTATGCGGCGCTCAAGTATCGCAATGTAGGGCCGTATGCAGGCGGGCGGGTGAGTCGAGCGTGTGGGGTGGCTGGTGATCCGCTGACTTATTACGTGGCCAGCGCGTCGGGTGGGGTGTGGAAATCGATTGATGGCGGGTTGATTTGGAAGCCAATTTTTGACAGCCAACCGACGGCCTCGATCGGCTCCATTGCGGTGGCACCAAGTGATGCGAACGTGGTGTATGTCGGCACCGGGGAAGCAAACATTCGCGGGAACGTGTCACCGGGTGCGGGGATTTTCAAATCGGACGATGCGGGCAAAACCTGGAAGCACGTGTGGAAGCAAGTCGGGCAAATCGGCACGATGGTAGTCCACCACAAGAACCCGGATGTCGCCTACGCGGCAGTGTTGGGTCACGCCTTCGGACCCAATCCCGAGCGCGGCGTCTACCGGACCAAGAACGGCGGCAAGACATGGGAAAAGGTACTGTTCAAGAACGAAGAAACCGGCGCTTCGGATGTGGCGATTGACCCGAACAACCCCCGGATCATTTATGCCGGATTCTGGCAGACACGCCGACGCCCTTGGGAACTGACGAGCGGTGGTCCGGGTTCGGACTTTTACGTCTCACATGATGCTGGTGACACATGGGTGTCACTCAAGAAGGACGCGAAGAAAATCGGCTTGCCCGAAGGGATTTGGGGCAGAGTCGGCGTGGCCGTGGCGCCATCGAATTCACAACGAGTTTACGCGATCATCGAAGCCGAAAAGGGTGGCCTGTTTCGGTCGGACGACGGCGGCGAAAACTGGTCGCTGGTCAGCGACGATCGGAACATTCGCCAACGGGCTTGGTACTACACCACACTCACGGTTCACCCGACGAATCCGGACGTGGTTTGGTCGCCGCAAGTTCCGCTGTTGAAGAGCATCGACGGCGGACGAAGTTTCAAAACGGTGCGCGGGCCACATCACGGCGATCACCACGACCTGTGGATCGACCCGACCAACCCGAACCGCATGATTAATTCCAACGACGGCGGCGTGGACATCAGCACGGACGGCGGCAAGACGTGGTTCGCGCCGCCACTGCCGTTGGCGCAGTTTTATCACGTCCACGCGGACAACAGCATCCCGTACAAGGTGATGGGTTCGATGCAGGATCTTGGCACGGCTTCGGGACCGAGTCACAGTTTGAAAGGCAGCATCGGGCTTGGCGATTGGCATACCGTGGGCGGCGGCGAAGCGGGGCATTGCGTCAGCGACCCGACCGATCCGAACATTGTCTACGCCGGTGAATACGGCGGGATCATGACGCGCTACGATCACCGCACCAAGCAAGCCCGCAACGTCACGGTGAATCAAACGAACCCGTCCGGCATCGACCCCTCGAAGCACAAATATCGGTTCCAGTGGACGGCACCGATTTTGGTCTCTCAGCACGATCCGAAAACCGTTTACCACGCTGGAAACGTGCTGTTTCGCACCCGTGACAACGGGGTAACGTGGGACGCGGTTTCACCCGACTTGACCCGCAACGACAAGCAAAAGCAACAGTGGTCCGGCGGCCCCATTACCGGGGACAACACTGGTGCCGAGACCTATTGCACAATCTTTGCACTCGCCGAATCACCGAAGCAGAAGGGGCTGATCTGGGCGGGCAGCGACGACGGTCGCGTGCATATTACGAAGGACGATTGCAAGACCTGGGTCGAGGTAACCGCGAACATTCCCGAACTGCCCGATTGGGGCACCGTGGAGTGCATTGAGCCTTCCCCGTTCGATGCGAACACCGCCTACTTGGTCGTTGATAATCACCGTATGGACGATTACCGCCCCCACGCTTGGAAGACCGCCGATGCTGGCAAAACCTGGACGAAGATTACGGACGGTCTTGATGTCGGGACCAACTGCAACGCCATTCGAGAAGACCCGAAAAAGAAGGGTTTGTTGTACTTGGCCACGGAGCGTGGGATTCACATTTCGCCCGATGCCGGGAAAACGTGGAAGAGCCTGCAATTGAACTTACCAACCGTGCCGGTGGCGGATTTACAAGTGAAGGATAACGACTTGGTCGTTGCAACACATGGCCGCTCGATTTGGATTTTGGATGACCTCACCGTCGTGCGAAATTGGGCGGACGGCTTGAAGGAGAAACCCGCCCACCTTTACCCGATTGTCACGGCAACCAAGTGGCACTTGGGCGGCGGCAACGTGTCGTCACACTTGCGGTATTCCAACACGGAGAACCCGGCTTTTGGCGCTGCCATTTGGTACACGATTAAGAAGGAACTGAAGGGAGACATCAAACTTGAAATCTTCGACGCGAAGGGCAAGATCGTTGCGAAAGCAAAAGGGAAATTCGGCGGCAAAGTGACCGAAGATGATGACGAGGAACCGTCGCCCGCAATCAAAGAACGCAAGTTGGTCGTAAAACTGGGCCTCAACCGCTTCGTCTGGGATCTCACCCACGACGGCGCGGAGATCATTCCGGGTGCCCAAGTTGATGCCGGATCGCCAGGTCTGGGCGTCCCGGTTGCGGTTGGAAAATACACGGTGAAGCTCACGGTGGGTACCCAAATACAAGAACAAATCGTCGAGGTGAAACCCGATCCACGTATCACAGTGACGGACCTGTTGAGCCAGGAAACGCTTGCCCTCAAAGCACGCGACAACATCACCAAACTGTCGCAAACCGTGGCCACGATTCGCAGTTTACAAAAGCAACTCTCGCTCCGCAAAGACTTGCTGAAAGACAACGACGACGCCAAGCCGCTATCGAAAGACTCCGAAGCGTTCGGCAAGAAGCTGACCGCACTCGAAGAGAAACTCCACAACCCGAAAGCGAAAATCGTCTACGACGTGTTCGCCGCAAGGGGGGGCGCCATGTTGTACTCTCAATTGACGTGGCTACTCTCCAATGCGTGCGACGGCGACGGGGCACCCACGAAGGCGATGGCCGAGTTTTCCGTGGAATTGGACAAGACGTTGACCGGGTATGTCGCCGATTTCGAGAAGCTTCAAACTGAAGATTTAGCCAAATTGAATGAATCTGCGAAGTCTCTCGGCGTGCCGGGGTTGTACGTCCCGATCATTAAGAAGAAAGAAGTCACCCCGCAACCGCCGAAAGAGAACTAGAATAGTTCGAGAAACGGGTGCCGATCGAACCCGTTTGATTTGACCTTGCCGAGAGTTAGCCATGCCCAAGGATCGCACCACTGCCGATGTCCAGGTTTTATTAGACCGTGGGCACGAAAGCATTCAGTCGAAAGACTTTCGGGAAGCGGTTGAGTGCTTCAGCCGTGTGATTGCACTGCGTCCCGATGTCGCGGCTGGCTACCGCGCGCGGGCACGGGCCTACCTGGAGTTGGGGCAACGCACGGACGCCCTCAACGACCTCGATCGGGCGATTCGATTGAAATCCGACGACCCCGTTTTGTACGCGGAACGGGCTGAGATTTTGCACCGTCAAAAAGCTTACCCGGCGGCGATTGCAGACTGTGACACCGTCTTGTCACTCGACAGCGGTTGGGCGTCCATTTACGGCCTCCGTGGGGAATGCTACACCGCGACAGGCGACAGCGTGAAGGCGCTGGCAGACTTCGCGGCGGCAATTGAAGGCGACCCCAATCACGCGGCGAACTACTATTTGAGCCGGGCGAATTTGCAACTCGAATGTGAAAACTTCAACGCCTGCATTGTGGACTGCAACGCGGCGTTGCGGATCAACTCGGAATTGGCGAGTGCGTTCCGAACCCGTGGACTCGCCTACCGCGAACTCGGCGATCTGCCAGCAGCAGACAAAGATTTAAGCGAAGCGCTTCGGCTGGAGCCAGATTCACCGTTGGCGGCACTTGCTCGTGCCACGGTGCGGTTTGATTTGGGTAATTCCACACAAGCCATTGCAGACTGTGACACCGTGTTGACACAGTCGCCCAATACCGCTCGTGCCTTTACGATTCGTGGGATGTGCAAACGGCGACTGAATGACTTGCCCGGTGCGTTGGCCGATTACACGGAAGCGATTCGCAACAGCCCGGAGTACCCCGGCACGTACAACTTACGCGCGGCGGTGTACTACCAACAATCGCAATATCAACGCGCGATTCAGGACCATCTGGATGCGCTGAAACGTGACCCCCGTAACCCTGCCACGTTCAATCAACTCGGTTGGATATGGGCGACGGCCCCGGACCCCGACGTGCGGAACGGGCGTCAGGCCAAAGAGTGTGCCACCCGTGCTTGCGAACTCAGCGAGTGGCAAGAAGCGGGGTTTATGGACACGCTTGCGGCTGCCCATGCGGAGTGTGGGGAATTCGATGAGGCCGTGAAGTGGCAAGAAAAAGCCCGCGATCTTGTGAAGCCCGAGCAGGCCATAGATTACGACAGCCGCGTGATGCTCTATCAGAATGGCCGACCGCATCGCGCCCGACCGACCGAATTATAATTGTTCAAATCGTTTCACGGTTCTGCGCCACAGAACCCAACCCAATAACACGTAGATCATCCCGGCCAGCACGCCGAAAAGTTGTACCTCCCGCCAACGTGGGAGAGCAGCTTCGGTACGATACTCATTCCACGTGAAGAACGCTTGCCAAATCCCAAGCGGGCTGCTGAACTTCTTGAGCATCTCCGCTGGCCAGGTGCCGACAGATGAGCCGCGAAAAACTTCGATACCGGCGGAGAGGGGTTCGGCAAGAAAAAAGGGTGCGAAGAATGTGGTGGTGATGATTCCGATCACCCAGACCGTAGCCCGTGTGACCGTGGCACATCGTAGGGATAACCACAAACCCAGGCTATTTGCAAACACGAGATAGCCCACAGCTTGAATCAGGGTGCTGACAAATCCGAGCGGATGAACGCCGCCGAGAATTAACGTCACGAAGACGAGCGCCGCCATTCCGATCAGCACTTCGCGCAACCAAATCCACGGCCCGGACCATTTCGCAATCAGGATCCATCGGCGAGCTTCGGGGATCAAGAGCAACCCGTCCAGCGTTTGTCGTTCCCGTTCTCGCGTGATACTGGAAGCGGTTCGGGTGCTGACGAGCAAACTCAACACAATCGTCACGGCTGGTAACAAGAACCGCATCATCGGGTTGATCGCATCGCCGACCCACTGCCTGTTTTGAATCTGCCGAACAATAATTGCAAAGAATACCATCCCGAAAATCGTGACGAACGCGGTGCCAAGAAAAGTCAGCAGCGGTCCCGATAAATCATTACTTTTCGGCGGCACCCGGCCCGTGAAATAGCGTTCCCGCCAAGCGTGCGGCGATTCGTCGTCGATTGGTGGGAAGATCCCTGTTCGGGCGGCAATGTGTCGTTCCCGGTCGGAAATCACAACTTCAAAGTCGGCGTGGCCATCAACGATCGTTTTCACAACGAGACCCGTTCCGCGTAATTCTCGAATCGCCTGGACGAGAAATCGGACAGTCAGCCAACCGTGAACGAGGGTGTAACTACCCACGTTCACCCCGAACAGCAGACCGTTACCAGGTGCTTGCCCAAAAATCGGGACGAAGAGAAACAAGAGCGCGCTAAACGGGGACAGTGCCGAAAGCCCCGGCACACAACCACAAGCCAACCCCCCGACCGTGAAAAACGCAAGTCGGGTGTAAATCGTCAGCAGGGCTTCTCGCAAACTCTCACGTCGCAAGCACATTAACACGCTGTGTGCCCCCATGCTCAGCGCGGTCATCACGGCGATGACGTAACCACCGAGTAGCGTCTGCAAATCGACGCTACCAAACAACGTCGAGAACGTCAGGACGGGTAACCCTGCTGCAATGACGGAGAGCACGGCGGCCATTCGGGCGGCAAACTTGCCCAGGATAATTTCCCGGTGCGACAGCATGGAGGACAGTAAGAAGTCGAGCGTGCCGCGATCCTTCTCTTCACTAATCGCACTGCCTGCAATCACCGGCGTAATGAGTACGACGGCCACGAGTTGAACGAACAGAAACGCAATCAGAAACGTCTCCGCGAACTTGTCCATGCGGGCTTGGGGAAGCGACGCGCCGCCGAAAATCAATTCGGCTCGATTCAGCCCCTCGCCACCCTGAAGGTACGTGATGAACAGCCCCACCAACAGCAGCACAACCAAAATGACACGTAACCGGGGAAGTTGCCCGCCCCGCGCCAACCGGAGCAGCTCATAGCCAAACAGCGGGCCAAAAATTGGTTCAGTACGTCGCCGATACCAACGCCAGAAGAGCCAGACGAAACCAGAGAGTACCAATACTGTTACGCACCACACCCACTGCATTAGGTTCACGTCGATCGCTCCCCTTGCAACACAAATGGGTGGTCCGTGCTCAGTCTATGTGGCATTATGATGATTCGATACGGGTATTGCGAGCATTAGCCAAACAGCTTCTCCACCGCATCGGCACCGACGATCGGCGCGTGGCACGCAAAGTTCCGACAGACGTACACCGTCACCCGATCGTGCATCGGCTTGTCTTTCAGCAATGCAATGTCACGTGGCGGTTCGCCATTCGCCGGATCGTGAAACGCGAGCACTTGGTTCGGTCGAAACTTCGCACGGATCGCCTTCAGCACACGCACTGTTTCCGTGTCATCTTTCGCACCGATGATGGCAATTTCCTCCGTCGGTCCCGTGTGGAAATTCAACGCAATCAGCAGCTGCGCGGCGGCCATCGGGGATTCGGTCATGAGTGTGCTACACGCTGATAATGTTCGGTGCGCATGTTGCGCGAAATCGGCACGGCCCGTTAACGCGACCAGTCGCAACAATGCCGTGACCGCAACGGCGTTCCCTGCGGGGGTGGCGTTGTCGTGTAACTCTTTGGTGCGTGCGATCAGCTTCTCGTGATCGTCGGCGATGAAGTAGAACCCGCCCGCTTCGTGGTCGGCAAAATGCTTTAGCATGATGTCGGCAAGGCCGATCGCGGCTTGAAGCCATTTCGCTTCAAATGTGGCTTCGTAAAGCGTCACGAGTGTATCACAAAGG
>JAYSXU010000651.1:0-1108 GCA_043716965.1 Fimbriiglobus sp. | reverse complement strand
CAAACGTCATGCCCAAAAACGCCGTGCCCATCGTGTTGACACGGTCCACCACGTAGGCCACGCGGAACTCCTCGGCCACCACGCCGCCTTCTTCGTTCTGCATGTGCAGGCGGTTGAACGCCGTGGCCAACCGTTGGTCTTTCGTGGCGTTCGGCGCTAAGTCACCGGCGAGTTGGTCCGTCAGAAACTGGTCGAACGGCTGGTTGCGGTTGAACGCCGCGATCACCCAATCGCGGTACGGCCACATCGCCCGGAAGCGGTCCGATTGATACCCGTGGGTGTCGGAGTACCGTGCAACGTCCAGCCAGTCCGCTGCCATGCGTTCCCCGTATCGTGGCGACGCCAGCAGGCGATCGACCACGGTTTCGTAAGCCTTCGGCGACGTGTCTTTCGTGAACGCATCCAGTTCCGCAAGCGTGGGCGGCAGGCCGGTCAGGTCGAACGTCACGCGCCGCAACCACGTTTCCTTCGGTGCCTCCGGCGCGGGCTTGACGCCTTCTTTGAGCAACCGATTCTGAATGAACTTGTCGATCGGGTTCACAACAGTTGCCACAGTTGGCACGGCCACGTCACGGGGTAGTGCGTTGAAGGCCCAGTGTTGACCCCACTTCGCGCCTTGATCGACCCACGCCGTCAGCGTTTCTTTTTGCTTTGTGGTCAACTTGCGATTCGAGTCCGGTGGCGGCATTTGTTCATCAACGTCAACACTCACGATTCGGCGAATCACTTCACTATCGCCGCTCTTGCCGGGCACGATCGAGGTGATCTCTTTTTTCGTGCGATACGCCCCTTCTTTGGTATCCAGGCGCAACCCTGCCTGACGCTTGTTCGCGTCCGGACCGTGACAATGGAAGCAGTTCTCGGACAGCAGCGGCAACACGTCACGGCTGAAATCGACGTCGGTTGCGGGCACGGATGATACGAGTAGGGGCAATACAATCAAGGCAAGAAGCCAGTGGTGGGAACGAAGCACAGTCGCCTCCGAGATTCAAATACGACGCGAGAACATTCCCGCCCGAGGAGTGATGATTCCATTCTAGAGTAAACCAGTAGGACTTACGCAGAGTAACTGTGTTTGGCGTAGGATTGCCGATTCCAATCCAAAAAC
>JAYSXU010000066.1:0-18979 GCA_043716965.1 Fimbriiglobus sp. | reverse complement strand
TTCATCGCCCCAATAGCGCAGCGCGATGTTACACGCCGGACTTCGTCCGAGGCTCCCGGCGGCTTGGTTGATACCCATCGTCGGGCGGGACCACATGTACGTGCCATAAAGGTAAGTGCCGTCGCGTTGTCGCTGGGCCTGCGTCATCTTAATGCCGCGTTTCAGCACCCGTTCGGGCGGGGCGATGCCGATGGTTTTTGCCTCGTACATCGCCACCAACACCGCCGCGTTCACGAAGCTTGTGGAACTCGACGCGGGGCGTTGCGTGCCCGCTTCAAAGTCGTAATAGCCCCACCCCCCTTCCATTGATTCGTACTTCGTGAGCTTTTCGAGTTGCTGGCGGATCAGCTTTTCGATCTTCTCCTTGCGCGGCTTGTCGTCCGGCAACCGGGCGTGCATCCGCACCAACGCTTGGATGCCGTAGGCGTGTGCCCAGATGTTGTTGAGCAGAGTCGGGTCATCCCGCTTTTCGCCCGGCAGGGTTTCGATCAAGCTTTGTTCCCCGCGTTCAATGGCTCTGAGAACCGCAGGAGAATCGCCGCCGGTTTCGATCAGTGCGGACACGGCCAGCGCGGTACACGCCGTGCCGTAAGACTTCAACGTGCCGATGCCGGCATAAATCTGCACGCCGCCCTTCAAGCTGGGCGTGCCCCATGAGCCGTCTTTATTTTGACTGCCGACGAGAAACTCGACACCCCGACGAATGGCGGACTCGAGCTTTTCCGGCGGCACCGGGTCCGGGGGTTTGGGCTTGAAATTCGGCGGGGGTTTCTCGTCGGATTCTTTCGGGGGTTGTGCCAAAGCCACGACGTTCAACGCCAACACGCCCAAGCCAACTGCTAGCAGGTTGCGCAGGTTCATCACTTGCCTCCCGTTGGGGTGGGCTTGCTGCCGAGGATTTCGTCACCGGCGGTTAGCCCGTCCAGAATTTCGGTCTTGTCACCAACCGTGATGCCCACTTTGACCGCAACTTTTTCCGGCTCACTAGACTTGGCGGACTTGTAGACGTACTTCGATTCGTCCGCGTCGTCTTCAAAAACGGCAGCCGTAGGGACGGTGACCGCGTTGTCTTTCTTGGCCGTGATGAACCGCACCGACCCGGTCATTCCCGGCAACACGCCCGCCGCTTCGCCCGAAAGCGACGCACGGATTTCAAACTTGCCGTTCAGCGGGGCCGTGGCGATTTTGGTGACCCGTGCGGCAAGCTTCTGACTCGGGAACGCGACGAGTGTTACCTTCCCTTGCATGTCCCGTTTCAACCCGGACAGGTCTTTTTCGTCCACGTCCCCGCGAACCAGCAGTTCGGCGGTGCTCACAATCGTCATGAACACGTCCGCACCCGTCACGCTACTGTTGGGCGTTAACCCGCCGCTCGGGTGCGTCCATTGGCCCCGGACACAGCGGCCGTGATAGGCGATGCCATCGACGGGCGCAACCACTTTCATCGCGGCAAGGTCTTTTTCCAGGTCGGTCAACTTGAGGAGCGATTTCGCGTCTTCGTACTTTTGCTTGGCGAAGCCGAGTTGCTTGAGGTTCATCGTTAACGGTGACACCGATTTCGCGCGGATCAGTGCAATCTCTGATTTCTGTGCGGTTTCTTTCGCCCGTTGCTCTCGGCGTGGCAGGTCGATCTTCAACGTTTGCTCGTTCCGGACCTGGGCTTGCTTGAGTTGGAACTCGGACTGCGCGACGTTGTGCTTGTACCGCTTCAACACGATCTCTTCGGTCTCGTCGGTCAGGTCTTTATCCTTGTACATTTTCGAGAGTTGTTTCAGTTCATCTTTGGCCGTTTCTAGAAAGAACGCGATGTTCTTGACTTGTTGATCCGCCACTTCAATTTGGAGCGGCTTGTCGATTTTTAAGAACTGATCCAGGTCATCGGTCGATTGCTTATCATCCCGGACCGCGGCCTCCAGATCGAGGGGGGATTGCTTCTGTAAGATCGCCAGTTCGCTTTCGGTTTGTTGCAGGGCCAACTCCGCCAACTGCCGCTCCTGTTTCGCGTCCCGGATGGCGAGGTCGAGTTTTTCGGTGTCGAACTCCACAAGGACATCGCCCGCTTTGACTGTGGCCCCGTGTTCGACTGCTTTCTTCACGAGCAGATTTCCGGACCATACCTTGGGCCGGTACGCCAATTCGCTAGACTTCTCGGCCTCGACAATCCCCTTCATCGTGACCACCACCGTCAGCGGACCACTCTCCGCTTTCACGGTCGTTGGTTTAGGTGGCGCGGCCGGCTTGTCCTTAGCCTTGGGTGGTGAGTCGTCACCCGACGAGGGCTGGATGAGGGCAAGGGAAATCACCAACAGGAGTGGGAACAAAATCCATCGACGTGTCACGATAACATCCTCAACGTGTCTCAGATGAAAGCCAATAGGGTGCCGCTTTGGATTGAGGCGAACCGGCTGCGTAAGCTGCCATGTGGCCTGCCACAAGTAGCAGGTAGGTCTCCACCCAGGCGACTCACATCGCCGGGAATGCCAAAATCCAAACTGACACCCAACCCCAATGCTAATCGTAAGGCGAGTTGGCTAAGAATGCCATAAAAATGAGCAACGCCCGGCCCAATTGGGTCGAGCGTTGCGAGATGAATGGGTTGTCTTAGTTGCCGAAGAACTTGGGCACGTTCAAGTTGTAGAACTCGGATTCGAGGTACTCGAGCGCGAGCGCGAAATTCAAGATAGCGATGTCATTGGTGCGGGACGGTGTTGTGTTGAACGTCAGCGGTGGGCCGCCGTTCAGGTCTTGGATGAACGGCGATGCCAGTTGCACGACTTGGTCAACCGTGAGCGGTTGTTCAAAGTCTTGCTCCATTCCAAAGACATCGACAGTTGCCAGCGTGTTAAACAGCGTGTTCAAGTAGCCCGCGTGCCGCGCTTCGATCAACGCGATCGAACCAGCGGCGGCAAGGTACTGACGATTGAAAATGATCGGGGCGGCGCCCAAGTACGCGCCGCAACCCGTGTTTTCCAGGGCTTGAGCAACACCCGCAAAGCCCTTGATGTTCGCTTGCAGTAAGCCCTTAAAGTTCGGCTTCGGTCGGGCGGCGGCACCCAATGCACCCACGAGGAACATCACGTGGGAGTTCTCGTCGTCACGGATCGCTTTGAACGCCCGTGAGTTGAAGTTCGGGTACAGGTTCGGAATGGCTGTCCCAACAGCCGCCGAAGCTTCGGACGGCGTGAGGGCGGCACCGGCAACGGTCGCCACGGCGGCGGTTGCACCCATCTTGACAAAGGACCGGCGGTTCGGCAAATTCGACATCATGAACTCCTGAGGGAAAATCCAAATCAATAAAACGCAGTCACATTCAACCCGATCGAATCAAACAGTCACCACGAATCACACGAATAAAATCAACAACATGAAGGCATGCATTTTTCGCTCACTGCAATTCAACAATGCCAACTCGTCTATACCGATCCTGATTCGTCTGATTTGTGAGATTCGTGGTGATTGATTCGGGTTAGCCCACAAAGATGCCACCCGTGAGGGTCGCATCAAACGGTGCGAAGTTAGACAACTCCGTGCCGTTCGCAAAGACTTTCACGAGCGGGGCGATTCCCGGCCCGTTGCCCGTGATGATTTCATCAATGCCGTCTTGGTTCACGTCTTTCGTACTCACCCGGACGCCACCCCGGAATGCGGAATCGTAGGCGAAGAAGTTCTGCAACTGTGTCACCGACTTCCCGTCGAAGGCCCGGACGTTCGGCCCGCCGCCCGGACCAGCACCGGCGACAATGTCCAGTTGGCCGTCACCGTTCACATCCCCTGCCGAGACGAGAACGCCGCTACGGAACGATGAATCGTAGGCGAAGAAGTTCTGGATTGAAGGCGGTGTTGCGCCCGCAGTCGGAAGGGTCTTGCCGTCGAACATCACGATGCGAGGGCCACCGCCCGTACCGGCACCCGCAAGAACATCCGCGAACTTGTCGTTGTTGAATTCGCCCGCAGAGACGTTCACGCCGCCACGGAATGAGCTTTCAAAAGCGAAGAAGTCCGCGATCACGGCGGGGTTGTTATTCTGCGTCAGTTCGGCGCCATCAATGACCCGCACGCGGGGGCCGCCGCCGTTACCCGAACCGTTGATGATGTCCAGGAAGCCGTCCCCGTTCACGTCACCCACTGCGACGTTCACACCGCCCCGGAACGTCGGCTCGTAGGTGAAGAAGTCGGCGAGATTTTTTTGGTTGGTGCCGTCAATTACAACGACACGTGGACCGCCGCCCACACCCGTCCCGACGATGATGTCGTCCGTACCGTCGCCGTTGATGTCACCCGATGCGACGTTCACGCCACCGGTGAATGTCGGTTCAAACGGCGTGATCGTGAAGAGGAGCTTGTTACTGATCGTGTCGTAGGCTTTGACAGTCGCCACACTGCCCGCGTCCGAACCAACCAACGTGAATTTACCGGACAATGTTCCTGCTGCCACGGCTGGAATCGTAACCGTTGTCGCGGTAGCAGTCCCGAGGACGGCACCGTTCGTTGGTGCGGACAACGTCAGCGTGAAGGTCTTCGCGGCGCCGGGGACCGGGTTTCCACCCGGTAGACTCAGGAAAATGTTCTTCGTTGCTTCCCCAGCCGCGAAGCTAATTGCTCCGCTGGCGGGGAAGTAATCGACCCCGGCTTTCGCGGTGCCGTCGGTTGTTGCGTATGTGACTGTGGTAGGAAGGCTCGTACCACCGGTGCGTGTGACCGTGATGGCCAACGGCCCCCGACTAGCAGGGAACGAGTTCGTCGCGGCACTCAGTTGAATCGTCCCCGCGCCCGCGGCGGGCGGGGCGACTGCAAGTCCGCGTAGCGTCTGGCCCGCACCCACGACGCCGATGGATGTACCGGCCCCGGTCGTCAGGTTGACCGAATACAGTTTTGTCCCACTCGCGACGTAGGCTTTGTCCGTACCCGCTTCGATGTCGAAGCCGGAATTGGTCGTCACGTCGAAACCAAGTTTATTGACGGCATACAATACACCCGTGTTCGGGGAGAGTGACGTTGTGTCATCTCCCGGACCACCTTGCGTGACGAGAATGTCAAGGTTCGCATCAATCCCGTACAGCGTCGTGACAGTCGCGCCGGTCGTCGGGTTCGAGTTTCTCGTGTACGCCGCCGAGACGATCGCGGGCGCAGGCGCTGTCCCCCCAATGACGGCGTCATACGTCGCGGCGTCATAGGCAAGCGGCGTGTCGGTCGCGGCAACAACACCCGTGTCGGCGTTGATGCGGAGGTTCTGACCTGTGTTCGTCACGACCCGAATCTTGTCCACAGCCGGGTTGAAATTGAACCCGAGATTGGTGCCTAAAATCGCTGGCGTGAACGGCCCCGTGCCGACGGCAGACGCAAGGCCGCTCGTGGTGTTGATCGTGTAAATGCGGTTCGTGCTACCGATTCCGTAAAGCGTTCCATTGGAACCCCGGTAATCAATCCCGAGCAAGTTTTCGCTCAGTTGTAGCCCCGTGACGGGCACGGTGGACTGGATCGCGGTCGGTGTTGCACTGTCGAACGTGACCAACGCATTTGCGGTCGTGAGGCCAACCAATGTTGCAGGAACATCACGAGCTTCAAGCTTTTCGACACGAAGTGAGGTTAACGACGAAGGGTGAGCATCGCCACGCCGCCGGGACGACTTAAAAGACGGAAGTCGTGAAGACATATTACAAACTCCAAAGGTGAATAGAAAAAAGGTCAGTGACAACTTGCCATTGCTCAAGCAAACCCGATACCACGCAGCACGCAATTTCTACAAATGAATCGACTTTACATTTGTATCCAATTGTTAGACGTCGTCGTGTGACACAAACAAGCCCAAGACCAGTAGTAATTGTCAGCATGGTGTGAACAGTTCTTGCACAATTAAAACAGCGTATGCGTGTAGTGCTGTTGCCCGACAATCATTGAAACTTTGGCAGCCGCAACCATTTTCAAGAGGGAATACGCACTTGCAGTGTAATTGGATTTTGAGAAATCCGGTTTTCACGACAATTTCTAGCGACTCAGTAATACTTTCACGAATTTCAGTGAAGTGAAAAAACTAGCACGTGCTTTAGAACGTATTTTGTCATAGTTACAGTCAGGGTGAACTACAGTATGCTTGCTTCAACAGCAGCAGCGAGTGAAGATAATGATCTGTTTTTGCTGCCAGAACGGAAATGAATCAGTGATCGGGAATGAGAAATGTCTGCAATTGGTGAAATAAATTGGGCGTTTGTTTACCACATTTGGCATCCGTGCCGAATGGTTTCAGTGTAATATCCTCGACGAGTCTTAATCCGCAGAGTATCGTCGCACCTCACGGATCGTGTGCATACGGCTCACGGGGATCCAACTTTCCGTTAGCAAGGATTGAAGTTTCTGTTGAACGAATTCCGTAGGCCCGAAGCCATCACGTTCGTCGTTAACTAAAATCTCTTGAATTATCGGATTGTGTTCCGGACGTTTCATTGGTGGTTGTGCCATTCTATTCATATCGCAATACTCCTGAAAGGTATTCAAGAACACTGCACATGACGTGCCGTAATTCGGATCGGTCAGGAGAAACTTCACTTTCGCGTGGCGATTCGGTGGAAATCTAGGAAAAGGCCATCTAATTGGGCAACTTTCTGCCTGTTTGTAGGCGACGAGGTGCGCGATTCGGTATTCAATCGTAGCTCAAATTTTTAGCGTGACTTTGTGGACTTGAATCCTACGCAAGTCAGTACAGAGACGCCCCGCCGAATACAGAAAGTATTCGGCGGGGCGTTTCGCGTCACAGCTTACTTTTCAACTTCCATTGTGCGACGGATAAAATTGACCTGCAACCGGGGATAATGTTGCGGCGATCCAATCCCGTGGCGACTGCGCGGGTAGAACATTACTTCAAAGTCTTTGTTGGCCCGTTGTAGCGCATCCATGAACTGCGCAGTGTTCTGCATATGCACATTGTCATCCACCATGCCATGAATCAGTAGTAACTTTCCGTGCAGATTTGCGGCGGCCTTCACAACGGACGACTTGTCGTACCCGGCTTTGTTATCCTTGGGTAGCCCCATGTATCGCTCCGTGTAGATGGAGTCGTACAAGGTCCAATCCGTAACCGGCGCCCCGGCGATGCCGGCACTGAAGACCTTGCTGTGCGTGAGCGCGTAACTGGTCATGTACCCGCCGTAGCTGTGGCCACTGATCCCGACTCGTTTCAAATCGGCCCACGAGTTCTTCCCGACCCACGCGACCGCTTCTTCGAGATCCTTCAGTTCTTGCACGCCGAGTTGCTTGAAGCAGGTCCACGCACTGACGGACCCTTTCCCACTTGCGGAGCGGGGGTCAATGTTGAAGACGACGATTCCGGACGTGGCCAGAACTTGTGCCATCACGTTCGGGTTCCAGCCGTCACGAACCGTCGGGGCGTGCGGGCCGGCGTAGGTCATCAGCCACAGTGGGTACTGCTTCGTGGCGTCAAAATCCGGCGGATAAGTTAAAACGCCTTCGAGAACGAAGCCGTCTTTCATCGGAACTTGCACCCGCTCCGCTTTCCCCCAAGCGTACTCGTCGCGTTGTTTGGACAGCGGGGTGCTTTCGAGTTTCCGAACTTCGCCCACGCCGATTTCAAACAGGGCGGATTGCGGTGACACCGCGTTGTCACTGAAGCGATCGACGAACAGCGGCCCCTTCGGCGCCATCGTCACCGCGTGGGTTCCGCCCGCCGCCGTGAGGCGTTCGGTTTTGCTGCCGTCGAGCTTGGCGCGGTAAAAGTGTTTGCGGTTGTGGCCGTCTTTCGTGCCGACGAAATAGGCCCAGCCTTCGGCTTCGTCCACGCGGTCGAGGGTCTGCGCTTCCCACTCGCCGTCGGTCACTTGGTCAATGAGTTTGCCGTCCGGGGCGTAGTGGTAAAGGTGCTTCCACCCGGTGCGATCGCTGTGGACGAGGAAGGAACCGTCGGCCAAGAACCGGGGTTCGCCGAGGTCTTCGATCCAGGCTTTGGTGCTGTCGCGGAAGAGCTTTTTCGGCTTGCCTTCGACGTCCGGCCACGTGACGAAATCGAGCCAGGTTTGCTCGCGGTTCTGCACGTAGGCAAACGGCGCTTTGCCGTCCGCCATCCAGCCGACCCGCGAAACGACGATGCTATCAACCGGGTAATCCGCGAAGTCGAGGAACTTCACGTCGTTCGTTTCGAGGTTCGCCACGCCGATTTTGACGGTCGGGTTCGGGTCGCCGGTTTTCGGGTAGTTGATGGATTCGAGGACGCCGCGCGCCGGGAACATTTGGGTGACGAAAAACTTTTTCACCGGCGTGTCGTCGTAGCGAAGGAACGCAATTGCGGTGCTATCCGGGCTGAACCAGAACGACTTGCCGTTGCGGTTAAAGATTTCTTCCTCGTACACCCAGTCGGCATCGCCGTTCAAAATCTCGTTCGCGCCGCCGTCCTTCGTTAGTTGGGTTTCGGTCTGCGTGGCCACGTCCACGACGAACAAATTCCCCCTGCGGACGAACACGAGTTTTTTGCCGTCCGGTGAAAGTGTGGTGAACTTGCGGTCCCCGCTTCCCTTGGTCAGCCGGACCGCCGGGGTGCCGTCGAAGTAGGCCATGCCGAGGTCGCCGCCGACATCGACCAGTGTCGAAGTTTTTGCTTTATTCATGCGGTTCAGCGTGCCGGTCACGATTTGCTCAATCGTGATGTCGTTCAGGTCTTTCAACGCGGCCAGGGACTTGCGGAACGTCTTCGCGTCGATGAACGGCTCGGCTTTTCCGGTGCGGGCGTGGACCTTCATCAACTTGCCGCCGCGTGGCGAAAGGTAGTGTTCGCCGTCGGGCAACCAATCGACGGCGCCGTCACCACCGCCCCGCCTGCCGCCTCCGCCTCCTCCCTGACTGACTCGCCCCGTCAGCATCGCTTCCAACGTGATCGGTTTCTTCGCGGCCGGCTTGTCGTCTTGAAGAGCCGCAACTGCAACGGTCTGCAGATCGGGAGCAGTGAGCAATCGGAACACCGGGTACGGTTTGCCCGGTTGCAACGCGGCATCGAACACGTTCCACGTGGCCAAGCCGTCTTCGCATTGCGGTTCAAGCAAGTACGCCGCGAGGCTGCCTAGTGGTTGCGCTGTCTTCACAATCACGCTACCGGCCCGCACCATGATTTGGTTCTTTTCGGACTTCCCTTCGAGCTTCACGAGGTTGTGTTGCTGAAATGCCCGAGGTGCTTTTGTCACTTCGGTCACGACGAATTGCTCGGCGTCGAGGGTCACGTCTTCGGTCAATTCTTCCAGTTGAATGCCGTGCCGATGCAACGTCTCAATTGCCTTGGGAAACCCCGGCGGGATCACGTACAGCTTGGGAATCTTGACTTCCAACGTGGGCACGACGCGGTTCACGAGGGTGGCTTGGTAATCCTTCGGCGTGTCGGTACGGGTGGCCTTCCCGTCCGCTTTGGTTTCGACGTAACCGAGTACAGTACTCGTCCCGTCTTGGGCCACCGTCTTGGTCCGCACGGCAATCCGCGAACGCGGTTTCTTCGCTTCGGCAATCAGCTTTTCGATCAATGCACGGTTTTCCGCAACGTAGGTGAACGCGGCTCTCACGAATGCATACGACACCTTCACGCGGTCCACGAACGGGGCGTAGGTGTACGATTCGGACAGCAAACAAATCGAGCCACGCAGCGCGAAGTATTGCACCCCGAACCGCGGTTGGGCGGGGTAGGTCTCCCAGCGGGTGTGGTCGGTGTTGAAGTCGCCATACGTGAAGGTGTCGAAGCCGGTCGATTGCTTGACATGTTGGGCGATGTTCGTCAGCATCGGCCCTTGGACCGCGTCAATGAGGCCAGTGTCCGCCGCCGGGTTGCGTGGGCCGTCGTAGGTGAGCGTGTAGCGGTGGTAGCTGCCGTTGGTGGTGTGACAATCGACGATGAGTAGCGGGTTCCAGGCATTGACCAGCTTCACCAACGCGCGAACTTCCGGCGATTCGAGTTTAATGAAGTCGCGGTTCAAGTCGAACCCTTGTCCGTTCTCGCGCACGCCCACCGCACTCGGGCCGTTCTGGTCGGTGCGGTGTTTGTCACTGATGCGTTCGTTGCCGTCGGCGTTCAGATTAGGCACGAGCAGCACGGTGAGTTTCTTCAACAGTTCCGCACTGGAACCGTTGCACAAATCGCGTGCGAGTGCCAACAAAGCTTCCTTGCCGTCCACCTCACCGGCGTGGATGTTAGCGAACGCGAGGACGACCGGCTTGCCCGCCTTGACCGCTTCCTCGGGCGTTGACACCGCGTTGTCACTCAAGATCATGAGCGGTAATTTGCGGCCTTCCGTTGTGGTGCCGAAATCAGTTAAGCGTAGCTTCGGGGATTGCTTGGCAAGCGATTCGCAGTACGCCACCACGTCCGCGTGGCGTGTCGTGGCTTTGAACTCGCTCCGCTCCGCCGGCGTCGGCATCGGCCCCGATTGGGCGGTCACACCTCCCGTACCTAATAACAACACAACGGCGCTGAAAAGAACACGCAACATGAATCATCTCCGAGATACGGTGCCGAAAGTCGGGTTGCGAGAGGATCTCTACGCCCACGATCGTACACGATGCCGTTCCGAAG
Source organism: Fimbriiglobus sp. (assembly GCA_043716965.1). Taxonomy (GTDB): domain Bacteria; phylum Planctomycetota; class Planctomycetia; order Gemmatales; family Gemmataceae; genus Fimbriiglobus. The sequence goes on along the minus strand of JAYSXU010000066.1, from coordinate 8,424 downwards.
GGAACCGCTGTTCGTATATATTCATACTGATAGAAGTGCCGAGAAGATTCTTTGACAGGATCAACACGATGAACAATACGAGATCGCAACCACTGAAAGTATCGCGAAGATGTTTAGACAGGATTCACAGGATTTAACCGGATTACCAAGAGCGTGGCGTAGATTTGAATCCTGCTAAATCCTGTGAATCCTGTCTAAAAATGTCGGGCCTCGCAAAGCCTCGACCACGACCTACAAGACTTGAAAATGCCCGACACACCGACTTCTGCCGACCCGATTCGTCACCGTTTGCAGCCGTTTTACACGGCGGTGGAAAGCGTGTTGATCGGGCAACGCGGGTTGATTGATCGGCTGTTGGTTGGGCTACTGACGGACGGCCACATCCTACTCGAAGGCGTGCCTGGGTTGGCGAAAACGCTTGCCGTGCGGACGGTGGCGCGGGCGTTGCACCTCAGCTTTCGGCGCATTCAATTTACCCCGGACCTGTTGCCAGCCGATGTGGTCGGGACGCAAATCTACAACCCGCGGTCCGGCGAATTCACCGTGAAGCAAGGCCCGATTTTCGCCAACTTGGTACTCGCCGACGAAATCAACCGTGCGCCCGCCAAGGTGCAATCCGCCCTTCTGGAAGCGATGCAAGAACGCCAAGTGACCATCGGCGACACGACGTTTGCCCTCCCCAGACCGTTCTTCGTGCTTGCCACACAAAACCCAATTGAACAAGAAGGCACCTACCCACTGCCCGAAGCGCAAGTCGATCGCTTCATGCTGAAAGTGCTGATCGAGTACCCCAGCAAACCGGACGAGCTCGCCATGCTCGACCGCATGGGCAGCGTTGATTCCGTAACGGACATTGAACCGGCACTGAGTGCGGACGACTTGTTGGCGCTGCGAAAAGCGGTGAACGAAACCTACACCGACAGCAAGGTGAAACAGTACATCGTTGACATCGTCCGCGCCACCCGGCACCCGGCGGACTACGGGTTGGAGCTACGCGGGTTGATTCAATACGGCGCCAGCCCGCGGGCCACGCTCTCGCTGTTGCGGGCCGCGAAAGCCCATGCGTTTTTGCACGATCGCAACTACGTTAGCCCCGAAGACGTCAAGCGAATGGCACCCGACGTGTTGCGTCACCGCGTCATGCTCTCCTACGAAGCCGAAGCCGAAGAAACCCGCCCGGACGAAATCGTCAAGCGTGTTTTGGACCACCTGCCAGTGCCGTAGTTCGAGTCCCGACGGCTGACAGTTCGTGGCGCGTTTAGAAGCGGGTCTTCTTACCCGCCCTTTTTCGGTGCGGGCGTTTTATCGTCGGGTGTTAGGATCTTGAAGGCGTCCCAAAACGCCTTCAACCGCATACTCTCCGGGACGAGGCCGTGACCCGTGATCCCGACGGCGTACAGCCGTTTCTCCACAATGACTAGCCGCACGATCGTTGACGTGTCGTCGTCGTGTTCGATGTGCAGATCCATCGCGGGGGAATCTTGGTGCGTGAAGCTCGCGTCGGTGCGACTGATTTCCGTGCTATTGGGGTGCTTGGCGTTGAGCTGATCGACCACGTCTTGGAAACGTTTGTCGATTTCGGGTTGCTTGGGTTTCTTGGGCAAGTCGGTGTAATGAACGAAGAACGTCTCGAAGTCTTGCTTCATCACCTTGCGTTTCATTTCGACGGTATTCCGCTTCAAACCGTCATCGGTCGTCTGGCTTGAGACCACCGGATTTTTACCGGGAAAGGCGGCCTGAAATTTGCCGTCGGGTGAGTTGTAAGGCTGCATGTCCGGGTTGTCGAACATGGCGCCAAAGATCATCAGTCCGCCACACCCCAGCGCACAAATCCCGAACGTCCCGCCCAACATCAGCCACAGCCACAGCATCCCCGATTTGCGCGGGGCGTTTGACCGCCGCCGGGATGACGAACGGTCGTCGAAATCGCGGTCCAGATCCGCATCGCGGGACGTGTCATCCCGATCCTGGACCGCACGGGTGGCCCGTCGTGGCTGAACTGGTGATTCATCCCAACCGCGTGCGGAGGGCCGATCGTCCGGTTCCACGGCAGGCGTGAAGACCGTCGCACAACTCGCACACCGGACGTCACCGCCACGTAAGTTCAGCGGAATGTCCAGTTCTTCACGGCACTTCGGACAGACAACGGGGCGTGGCATGGCAACGTCTCGGTTAGGTCGATTACAGTTGACACCATTATAGAACTGAACTGTCCGGGCTGTTCTCACTCTTCTGAAATCCGTTTCACCACAGAGGGCGCGGAGAGCCACAGAGAAATCCGAAACCAATTCTTATTCTTTCTCAGTGGCTCTCCACGCCCTCTGTGGTGAAAATTGCTTCTGACCCTACAATTCAACAATTCGGGAATCACCGCGTTAAGGGGCGATCATGGCAGAGCCGTACAAGATCGTGGTCGGGTTGGAAGTCCACGTTCAACTGTTGACCAAGACGAAGCTGTTTTGCGGGTGCCTCAACAAGTTCGGCTTACCGCCGAACTCCGCGACGTGTCCGGTCTGTCTGGGGATGCCGGGCGTGCTGCCGGTGATGAACCGGAAGGCGTTTCAACTGTCGTTGAAGGCGGCGCTCGCGCTGAACTGTCAAATCGCGGGCTTCACGAAGTGGGACCGTAAGAACTACTACTACCCGGACTTGCCGAAGAACTTTCAGACGAGCCAGTACGACCTGCCGTTCAGTCACGACGGGTTCTTGGAAATCAACATCGCGCCGGACGCGAAGAAGAATTACACGCCCAAACAAATCCGCATCATCCGCGCTCATCTTGAAGAGGATGCCGGGAAGAACACGCACGACGATACCGGGCGGGGCGGGGACAGCAAAGTCGATCTCAACCGCACCGGCACGCCACTGCTCGAGATTGTCTCTCACCCGGACATTAACACCCCGGATGAAGCGATCACGTACCTGGAAGAAATCCGCCTGATCCTCCGGGAAATCGGCGTCTCCGATTGCGAGATGCAAGAAGGCAGCCTGCGCTGCGACGCCAACGTGAACATTCACGTGACGAAGCCGGATGGCAGCGTTCACGCCACGCCGCTGGTCGAAGTGAAGAACTTGAACAGCTTCCGCAGCGTGGGCCGTGCGATTAGCTACGAAGCGAAACGGCACTTCGACGAATACCAGAAAAGCCCGGACACGTTCCGCATCGACAAGCAACTCAAAACCACCGCCGGGTGGGATGACCCGAAGGGCATGACCGTGGTGCAACGGCACAAGGAAGACGCGGCGGATTACCGTTACTTCCCGGAGCCGGACCTCGTGCCGGTGGTCGTGACCCCGGCGGAAGTCGAGAAGGTCCGCGCCGAAATGGGCGAACTCCCCGCGCAACAACGCAGCCGCCTGCAATCGCAATACGGCTTGAGCCAGTACGACGCTGAAGTGCTGGCCGCGAAGGGCCGGGAGATGGTGACGTACTTTGAAGAGGTCGCCGCGAAACTCGGAGACGGCAAAGCGGCGTCCAACCGCATCAGCGACTTAGTCTTCCCGGCGCTAACCGATCGCAAAGAAGAGATCGGCGAATTCCCCGTGAAACCCGCCGCCTTCGCCGAGTTCTTGAAGGCGACGACCGCGCTGCCGAAACAGGACCGCTCCGACGTGTTCAAAACGATGCTCGATAAGGGCGTGACGGTCGAGGAAGCGAAGAAAATCGTCGGCATCAAGGAGTTCGACGACGCTGGTCTGCGCACCGCCGTCCAAGCCGCCATCGCCGCCAACCCCAAAGCCGTCGCCGACTTCAAGGCCGGCAAGGACCAAGCCAAAATGGCAATCCTCGGCACCGTGATGAAGACCAACAAAGGCGCCCCCAACGACGTGGTACGCAAGCTGTTGGAAGAGGAACTGGCGAAGCTGTAGCAAATCGGGCTTCGCGCACCGGGACGGGCAAGGTATAAGACTCGTCGATTCGCCACGGTTGGCGGTGGGGTGGGGTGGGGTATGGAGATTACCGAATGCGTCGTGCCGGATTCACACTTGTCGCGGTTCTTGTCGTCAGTGCTGCCGTGTTTGCGCAAGTGCCGCAACCACCCGGCGGCGTGCAACCGCCGATGGGCCAAGTGCCCCTGAACTTGCCACCGTTACCCGGCACGGCTCCGGCAGGCGGGGCCGTCGTCCCGACGCCGGGCGCGGTTGCGCTCCAACCCGCTGTGCCACAGGTCGATCCCGCGTTGCTCCAGCACTTGCAAAACTGGGAGCAAGTAATGAAAGGGGCCGCGAACTTCTACGCCGAGTGTGGTTTGACTCGGGAAAACAAGCTTCGCAAAACCAAGGTGGAGTCGAAAGGCAGCATCGCCTGCCTGAAACCCGGCATGGCCCGGATGCGGATCGAAGCGATCCCCGCCCCAGGTGAGAAACTCGACCCGAAAGACTACGTCGCGTACATCTGCACGGCGCAAACAGTTTACGAATACGTCGGTATCGAATCGCGCCTGACGGAAGTTCGCTTCGCAAACGGGGCATCGAACCGAAATCTGTTGCTCGACTTTATGTCCGGTGCAATCACGGCGAAAGCCGCACTCGATCGGTTTTCCATGAAGATCCTCAAACAAGATCAGTTCTACGTATACATCGAGATCAAACCGCTGAGTGCCCAGGACCGCACGGACTTCGAGTCCATGATTCTGGTGCTGTTCTTGAACACCCCCGGCCAGCCTGCGTATCTGCCGCGCACCGTGGTGATCCGAAAGCCGAACAGCCAGGAAGAAGAAACCTGGGACTTCCCAAGGCCAACGGTCAACACCCCATCCGTAACCCTAGATTGGTTCAAGCCAGTCCCACCACTACCGGGTTGGAAGCACGAAATCCAAAACGCGCCCGCCGATAACCAACCGCGCCCCGTGGCCACGCCGGTATCCGGGAGTGGGTTACCACCGCGACCGCCAATGAAGTAATATCGGGCGAAGCCCACGAACGATCGTTCGTGGGCTTTCCGTTTTTGGTGCAGTACCCGTGTTCAACCATTTGCCACTTTCGCCGTATCGCATTGTTTTCTCATTCCCTTCTCACGGCACATCCGGCAAAATAGGCCTGTCAATAGCAACGGACTTCGGCGGTATGCCGCGTTCGGTGCTGGTGATGGCACTTCTTTCCCAGAAAACGTTGGAGGAACACAATGCGAAACGTGAATCGGTTAGTCCTGTCAGTGTTAGTGCTGGTCGGCGCAACCGCGCTGACTGTCACCGCTCAAGCGCCTAAACAAGGCAGGGGCGGCTTCGGTGGCGGCATGATGGGTGGCGGCGCCCTCAACCTGATTCGCTCCAAGACCGTTCAAGAAGATGTCAAGATCACCGAAGACCAAGGCAGCAAGCTCAAGGATTGGGCGAAAGATTACATGCCGAAGATGCAAGAAATGATGAAGTCCAAGATGGAAGGGATCGACCAATCCCAGTTCCGCGAAAAAATGCCGGCGATTCAAGCCGCGATGGCCGTGGAAACCTACAAGGAACTCGCCACTGTTCTGAAGCCCGAGCAAATCGCCCGCCTGAAGCAAATCGAAGTGCAAATGGCCGGTATGCGTGCGTTCTCAATGCCAGCGGTCACGGACGCCCTCAAGCTGAAGGACGAGCAAAAAGAGAAGCTCAAAGACGTGACCGATTCCGCCCAGAAGGAGACGATGGACCTCGGCCAAGAGTACGGCGTGCGGTTCCCAGGTCAAGCGCCGATGGATGCGGAGAAGGCCAAAGAATACACCAAGAAGATGGCCGCCATCACCGACGACACCATGAAAAAAGTCATGGGTATGATGAGCGACGACCAAAAGAAAGCCTGGAAAGAAGTGACCGGCGCAACGATCGACATCGCCAAAGTCCGCACCGAAACGGCCGGCCCGCCACGCAAAAAGAAAGACGACTGAGTGCCGTGACTGATTGAATCAAACCGAAAGCCCACGCGACCTGTCGCGTGGGCTTTCTTGATTTCCCGGTTTCCGGTAACTTGAACACATCACTCCAGGGACTGCCCGTTCATTCCACCGCAAAGGATCGCCGCCATGTCTGCCGTGCCGCTCTCCAAATATGCCATTCACCTTCGCCCTGCCGATAACATCGCCGTTGCCGCAAAACTGATCCCCGCCGGTACGCAACTGACCCACGACGGCGGCACGATTACCCTTCCGGTCATGATCCAGATGGGGCACAAGTTCGCCGTCATCCCGATTCAGGAAGGCGACGCGGTGAAGAAGTTCGGTCAGATCATCGGCTTCGCCACCAAGCCGGTTGCGGTGGGTGGCCACGTTCACGTTCACAACGTCAAGGTCGAGAAGTTTGAACGCGACTACGCCTACGGTGCCGACCTGCCCGCACCGCTGCCCCCGCCCGCCGAGTGGCGCACCTTCATGGGCTACGATCGTGGCGCGGACCGCCCGGACCACCAACGCTACGGTACCCGCAACTACCTCGCCATCATCAGCACGGTGAACTGCTCCGCCAGCACGAGCAAGTACATCGCCGAACGCATCCGCGCGATGGGTGTGCTGGAGCAGTTCCCGAACATTGACGGCGTCGTGCCGATCGTCCACAAGCAAGGGTGCGGCCACCAGTACGAAGGGCCGGACCACAAGCAACTCGAACGCACGCTCGCCGGGTTTGCGAAGCACCCCAACGTCGGCGCGTACTTGCTCATCGGCTTGGGGTGCGAGATCGTGCAGGCAACCCACCTGATCGAAAGCCAACAACTCGGCGTGATCCAACTCGGCGGCACGTCGAAGTCGAAAGCGCCGCCGATCGTGTTGACGATTCAAGAGTGCGGCGGCATCGGCAAAACCGTCGATGCGGGTGTCAAAGCGCTAGTCGAGATGATGCCGCGTGTCAACGACGTGCGGCGGGTCCAACTTCCCGCCAAGCACATCATCCTCGGCACCAACTGCGGCGGGTCGGACGGCAACAGCGGTGTGACCGCCAACCCCGCGTTGGGGGTCGCGTCCGACCTCATCGTGCAACAAGGCGGTACGAGCATTCTCGGTGAAACGCCCGAAATCTACGGCGCCGAACATGTTCTCACACGGCGAGCCGTTAGCCAAGCCGTCGGCGAAAAGCTGGTCGAACGGATTAAGTGGTGGGAGTGGTACACCGGCATCTTCGGTGCGGAGATTAACAACAACCCGTCGCCCGGCAACAAAGAAGGCGGCCTGACGACGATCTACGAAAAGTCGAACGGCGCGATCGCCAAGGCGGGTAGCACGGCGATGGTCGATGTCTACCAGTACGCCGAACCCGTCACGGCCAAAGGCTTCGTGGTGATGGACACGCCCGGCTACGACCCCGTCAGCATGACCGGCATCGTGGCCGGTGGCGCGAACGTCTGCGTGTTCACAACCGGGCGTGGCAGTGTGTACGGCTGCAAGCCGACGCCCAGCATCAAGGTCGCCACCAACACGCCGATGTACGACCGCATGGTCAGCGACATGGACATCAACGCCGGCAAGATTCTCGACGGCACGCCGGTGGAAAAGGTCGGCCACGAAATCTTCGAGATGATCCTCGCCGTCGCCAGCGGTCAAAAGACAAAGAGCGAAATCCACGGCGTCGGCGAGGAAGAATTCGCCCCGTGGCAAATCGGCCCCACGCTGTAAGAACTGCAGAAGATGCGATGCAATGATTCAAATTCCCGGCGAACCGGCGACGTCAGTCGCCTGGGTGGGTTACCCGAGTCCGTTGGCGGGTTGATACCCGGTTGTGGCAGTCCACCCGGCGACTAACGTCGCCGGTTCGCCGGGAATGCAGAAAACCAATGTACCCGCCAGTTTCACTCGCTCTTCACGCTGCGGGTTGTCGCGGTTAGACTAACACATCGAACCCACCCCATTTCCTCTCTCACGATGCCATGACACGACTACTCCTCGTTTTGATTGCGTACCTGTCCACCACACTGCCGGTGTTCGCGGCGGATCCGCCGAAGGCACCGCCGGTGGACATTGCGGATTGGACGCCGCGTCCGGCGACCGGGCAGGCGGAGCCGTGGGAGAAAATGCGTGACCCGCAATGGGACGACGCACGGTTCCGGTCCATGAACACCGGGCCGTTTTTTGACGCCACGTTTCAGTACCCGATCGCTGGCAAACCGGCAACCGTTCACAAGGGCACGGCCGTTCGGCTCCCCGGCCAAATTGAAGGCGGGGTGCTGTTCGATCGGAACATGTTGAAGTTCGTGGCCGGTTGGTCGGGCGGGTATCTGCTGCACAGTGATAAGCGATTCGGACTGCTCAATACTCCGGTGCCGGTTGGCACGCTGTCGTATGCGGCGCCGGTGGGTCCGGGGTGGGCGTCGCCGACCGAGACTTGGAGTACAAGCGGGGCAGGGATCACGGCGCCACTTCCAAAAGCGTGGGCGAAGTATCGCGGGTTGCATGTTCATGGCAATCGGGTTGTGTTCGAGTACACCGTCGGCAGCACGACGGTGCTGGAATCGGCTTCG
>JAYSXU010000650.1:0-10170 GCA_043716965.1 Fimbriiglobus sp. | reverse complement strand
AACCGCGGAGACTTTGGGCTGGCTCATGACGGCGACTATAGCCACACGGCCGGACTTCGAGAACCCGATTCACAACGCCACTGCGTAACTCCTATCTGGTTTGATTGGTCTTATTCGACTGATTCGTGTAATTCGTGGTGCAGGGCCGTTCTTGATGTCCATTTCACTGCAAAACATCAGCAAACGTTACGCCAACGGCGTGGTGGGTCTTCATCCCACGACCCTGCAGGTTGAGAGCGGCGAGCAACTCGTGCTGCTAGGCCCGTCGGGGTCGGGCAAATCGACGTTATTGCGGCTGATCGCGGGGTTGGAAGACATCGATTGTGGGGAGATTCACATCGGTGGACACCGCGTGGACCAACTGCCTCCACACAAACGCTGCGTAGCCATGATCGCGCAACGGCCTGCGTTGTACCCCTACCTGACCGTGGCGCAAAACATCGCCATAGTAAAGGGCGCTGATGCTCTCGGCGAACCGGCGACGATAGTCGCCGGTTGTAAACCTGCCAACCCACTGGACGCACCCACCCGGCAGTTCACGCAGCCGTCCCGCCGGGAATCGACATTTTTGCTGGACACCTTGTTGCACCGTTACCCGCACGAGCTTTCCGGTGGGGAACGGCAACGAGTCCAATTAGCGAAACTTTTCGCCCGGAATGCGACGGTTTGGTTGATGGATGAACCGTTCAACGGGTTAGATCCGGTCTTTCGTGCCGAATTTCGGCACGATCTGCACTTGCTCCAGGCCGAGTCTCGCGCCACAATGTTATTTGTCACCCACGACCCGACTGACGCACTGGCCCTAGGCCGCCGCGTCGGTGTGCTGGGGGATGGTCGCTTGCAACAGCTTGGTACGTCCGAGCAGTTGCGGAACCACCCTAGCAACCGATTTGTGGCGTTTTGTCTGGGGCAGTTGAGTTTGATAGACGGTCGTGTCGGTGGCGGCGATCATTCCGAACACGGTTTCGTTTCGGAATGGGGTTCGATTGTTGTGCCTTTAACTGCGGACCTCGTGTCCCGGTTGCCGACGCAATCGAACCCGAGTCTGACGCTCGGCATCCGGCCCGAAGACGTCCTGATGGTGTCGCCCGCCAATCCTCCTGGGTCCACACCGGGTGCGAAACTGGTCGGGTGGACCGTCGTCTTGGCCGAACCGGTCGGCAGCGGATGGTTGCTCACGGTGGCCCGCGAACGGTCGCGGGTTCGCGTGGAGTGGCGGTCCGATTCGCCGCCCCCGGTCGGCGCTTCCAAGGATTGGTTTATCCCCGCCGCACAGTGTCTTTGGTTCGATGGTCTCACCGGCCAACGGATCATTTAAGCGTTTCCCGTACTGCGAAGGCACGGGAAATAACCGAAGAACGCCCGCACCTGGAGACGGCAACATGGCCAAAGCCAAACTCGAACCCATTAAAGTCGAAGACAAAAAGAAACTGGCGTCCAAGGCGTTGCTGGAACTGGTGGACAAGATTCAGGAAGAAAAGAAAATCTCCCGCGAAGTGGTGTTCGGCGGGATCGAAGCCGCGATCAAGCTCGCTGCCGAACGACACTTCGCCGTCGAGGAAGGCGTTCATGTTCATATTGATCGCGCAACCGGCGACATCGTCGCCCGATTCGGCGAGAACGAAGTAGACCCCGAAATGCTCGGGCGGATCGCGGCCCAGTCGGCTAAACAGGTGATGATTCAGAAAATCCGCGAAGCCGAATCGGACACGGTTTACAACGAATTCAACATGAAAAAGGGCGAACTGATCGTCGGGACCATCCAGCGACTCGACGCCGGGACCGCGATTGTTTCGTTGGGCAAATCAGAAGCATTATTGCCCCGGAGTGAGCAAATCCCCGGTGAGACCCACCACGTCGGCGAGCGGGTCAAGGCCGTGGTGTTTGAAGTGCGCAAAACCGGGCATCGCGTCAAAATCGTCCTGTCGCGAGCACACCCGGATTTTGTGAAGTCACTATTTCTGGAAGAAATTCCCGAGATCGACGACCGCACCATCGACATCCGGGCAATTGCTCGTGAAGCGGGGTATCGCTCTAAAGTCGCGGTGTCCAGCATTGATTCCAAAGTCGATTGCGTCGGGGCCTGTGTCGGGGTTCGCGGCAGTCGGATCAAGAACATCATTGAAGAATTGAACGGCGAGCGGATCGACATCGTGCGGTGGAACGAATCGCTACAAATTCTCGTGCCGAATGCGTTGTCCCCCGCCGACATTAGCGACGTGTTCACCTACCCGCGACTGGGCCGGGCGATCGTGCTGGTCACCGAAGATCAACTCTCACTCGCCATCGGTCGGCGTGGACAGAACGTCCGGTTGGCGTCAAAATTAGTGGGCATGGACATTGAGATCATGACCCACGATGAACTCGGCGAAGCGCTCGAACGCGCGGAGCGGTGGTTCCGACAACTGCCCCACATTGCGGAAGAACATGTCCAGGCGATGGTGGAGGAAGGCTTTTTGTCGTACAATGAGTTAACTTTCATCGACGCCGAGGAATTGTTAAAGTTCTGCCCCACGTTGACGGAAGAACAAGCGACCGAACTTCTTGACTACGCTGAGGAATATGCCGATCATATGGATCGTGCCGCCGAAGAAGAACGAGCCGCCAACGCCGAAGCTGCTGCCGCCGAAGCACGAGCGGCTCAAACTGCGGAAGAAGAAGTTGACGCCATCGCCGAAGTGAACACCGAACCGGATGTGGTGTCTAGTGAAGACGCGGTGTCTATCGAACACGAGTCTCCCCCGAGCCACCCCGAGTCGAACGAGGGAATGCCGACCGATACCCAAGCCGTTGAAGAAGCAGTCACCCATGAAGCCGAACAAACCGTAGAGGATGGCGAGATGACAACGCCGACTAAAGACGTAACGACGCAAGGGCCGACGGCATGAACGCCGTAACCGTCCCTCTTTTCAGAATCTGGTTTACCGTTAGAATACATAGCACTCTCATCACAACCCGAACAAGGGTGAGAAGGGGGGTGTGGGGATAGTATCCCAAGGAGCATTGCTTGTCGCAGACTAAAGAGCCGAAAGAATCCAAGGACGCCAAAGCGAACGCCACTGCCAAACTACGGGTGTACGCGCTGGCCACCGAGTTGGATATTGATTCCAAGACCGTCATCGAGTTTTGTAAAGAGCTTGGCTACAGTCAAATCACGAGCCAGTTAAAGGCACTCGACCCCGATCAAGCGGACGCGGTCCGGGATCGGCACAAAAAGGGGCCAAAAGCGCGCACGCCTGCTACCTCCGCCCCGTCCAGTAAGCCGTCAATTCCGAACAAGATCGACACGAAAATTCCGACGATCGCCAAGCCTAAGCCACTGCCACCGAAGCCGGTAGTCGTTGCACCGACGCCGACGCCAGCCGTTGTCACGCCCCCGGTTGCGGAACACGCTCCGCACGCTGCGGTTGTTACGCCAGCGATCGCGGAAGTTCCTGCAACGCCCGAAGTCCACCATCCGAAGCCAGCAAAACACACTCCCGTTGCGCCAGTCGAAGTCCCGGTTGTTGCGGACGTTGTTCCGGAAGTGCCTGAGGCCGTGGCCGAAGCCGAATCGGTTCCACAACCCTCGGCTGAAGCCACCTCGTTGGTTCCCCGGTTGCCGAACCGTTCGCAAAACCCGAACACGGGTGTCGGGCGCCCGCAAAACTTAAACGCGCGGCCCCAGACTTTGACCCCGGTTCGACCCGTTGTGCCAAGCCTCACCCCGGTAAAACTCGTTACACCGCCTGTCGTCGTGGAAACCACGCCAGAAGTGCCGGAGCCGCCTCAGCCGATCGCGGCCGTGGCACCCGTCACGACTGCACCTGCGGTTGTTCCGCCAGCGGCCACACCACCTCGGCCCGTGGCGCCGAACGTCGGCCAATCTTCGGCACCGCCGAACCTCGGTGCCCCACGCCCACCCCAAACGGGTGGCTCCATGCCGCAACGCAGTCCCGGCCCTCACATGGGTGGCCAGCGGTCGAATTCGATGGGGCCGTCTGGCCCGCGAACCGGCCCCGGTGGTCCCTCCGGGCGCCCGGCCCCGAACCCCGGACCGCCACAGCGACCGGGTGGCCATTCCTTTGCCGGCCGTCCCCAGAGTGGACAAGGCAACCCCGGTGGACAAGGCGGCGCGCCGGGATCCGGCCAACGACCCGGCGGACCGAATCCGCCCAAGCCCGGACCGCCGGGCGCACCGAAAACGGTCAAGCTGAGTTCGGAGCAGATTCAACGGCTCCGGCAAATCGAACAGCAACGCGGCGGCAAGCTGAACATCGCGGATGTTCACAACCAGACAATCGCCCCAGCGCCGAACATCCAGAACAAAGGCCCGGCTGTTCCCGGCGCACCCGGTCGCCCTGCACCCCGCCCCGGCTTCCCGCAGCCGATTACCGAGGGCACGGACGGCTCGAACGGTCCCGAAGACGACGATCGCAAGAAAAGCACCGGCCCTGGCGGAGCAGCAGTTCCGGGGCGCGACCAACGCCACGCTAAGCGGCAGGAAAAGGGCCGCGAACGCCAACCGAACACCAACCGCGCCTCGATCATCATCGGGCCGGGCGGGCGGGTGGACACGATCGACACGAGCTTCGGTTCGCGGATCAAGAAGCATCGCGGCAAGCAGCACGTCAAACCGCCCAAGATCGTCACGGGCGGCAAGATCGAAATCGCCCTACCGATCACGGTCCGGACCATGTCCGAAACGATCGGGATGAAGGTCGGCGAGTTGATCCTGAAGCTGAAGAACTTGACCACGTCGTTGTACACCATCAACTCGCCGGTCGATTTCGACACGGCGGGGTTGATTGCGATCGAGAAGAACATCGAGTTGGTGCCGAAGAAGCAAGCCGATGCGGAAAAGGATTTGATCCGCGACCACGAGTTCCGCAAGGGCGACACGGAGAAGCAAGTTCACCGCTCGCCGATCGTCACGATCATGGGCCACGTGGACCACGGCAAAACGTCATTGCTGGACAAGATTCGTCAACAATACGGTCTGGCGTCGGACGTGGTCTCGACCGAAACCGGCGGCATCACGCAAGTGCTGCGGGCGTGGCGGGTGGAGAAGGACGGTAAGTCCACGACTTTCCTCGACACGCCGGGTCACGAAGCGTTTACCAAGATGCGGGCGCGGGGTGCGAACGTCACCGACATCGCCGTGATCGTCGTCTCCGCCACCGACGGCATTATGCCGCAAACGCAGGAAGCGGTCAGCCACGCCAAGGCCGCCGGCGTGGACATCATCGTGGCGATTAACAAAGTCGATCTCCCCGGCGCCCAGCCGGAGAAGGTCAAGAACCGCCTGTACGACCTCGAACTCGTCCCCGAAGACATGGGCGGCGAAGTGCCGGTCATCTTCACCAGTGCCGTCACGGGTGTTGGCATCGGCGAACTCCTCGACAGCATCGCACTGCTGGCCGAATTGAAAGACCTCAAGGCCGACCCGACCCAACCCGGTTCGGGGACGTGTCTCGAAGCGTACAAGGAAGAATCCAAGGGCGTCGTGGCCACGCTGCTCGTCCGCAACGGCACACTCCGCAAGGGTGATACGGTCCTCTGCGGTTCGACGTATGGCCGCGTTCGCGCCATGTACGACGACCTCGGGCGGTCTCTCGACGAAGCCGGTCCTAGTACGCCGGTCAAGTTCATCGGCTTGGACGACGTGCCGGACGCCGACGACCCGTTTTACGTCGTGGACGACGTGGCCACCGCCCGTGAAATCGCTGAGAAACGCAAGGACCGCCGCAACGAGGCGGACCGCTTCAAGTTCCAGGCGACCAACTTGGACAAGTTGAAGGAGCAGAACGCCAAGGTCAAGATCAGCGAACTCAAGGTGATCTTGAAGGCCGAAGCGCGCGGTTCCGTCGAAGCCATCAAGAAGGAACTCGAAAAGCTTGTCCACGAAGAAGTGGCCGTGCGGTTGCTACACGCGGGCATCGGTGCCATCACCGAATCGGACGTGACACTGGCGCTGACTTCCCCGGAAGACACGCTCATCGTGGGCTTCAACGTCACGAGCGACGACGCGGCGTTGGCCCTGGCCGAGAACCGCGACATCAACATCCGCGAATACCAGATCATTTACAATCTGGTGGACGACGTGAAAGCGGCGCTCGAAGGCCGCCTCAAGCCGACCGAAGAAGTGGTCCACCTCGGCCGCGCCGTGGTGCGAAACACCTTCAAAATCTCGAAGACCGGGACGATCGCCGGGTGCTACGTCACGAGTGGCACGATCGAACGCAGCGCCCGAATTCGCGTCATCCGCGATGGCACGGTGCTGTACCCGCAAGGCGAAAAGGTGGCGAACTTGGACTCGCTCAAACGCTTCAAGGACGACGCCAAGGAAGTCCGCGAGGGCTTCGAGTGTGGTCTCAAAATCACCGGCTTCGACGACATCAAAGTCGGCGACGTGATTGAAGCGTTCAAGATCGAGATCAAGATGCGAACCCTATGATCGTCGGCACCCTGAAAGTCCGGCTGTTTGTCCGTGAGGCCCGCACGCTCAAGGACAAACGGCAAGTGGTTCGCAGCATCCTGGACCGGCTGCGGAACCAGTTCAACATCTCCGCGACGGAGGTGGACGCGCTGGACGATCACCGCCTCGTGGTCATCGGCATCGCCGCCGTTGGCCCGGAGACCGCGATCGTTCAAGGCGTATTGCAAACCATCACCGAAGCACTCCGCGGTCACCCGATCGCGGAGTTTTTGGGGTGCGAGATGGATGTGGGGTCAGCGAATAGCTAACACCATTCAGTGCGACAGAACTTAGTCGTGAGGCCGGAGGGAATCAGTGATGCTGCGAACGTTGTGGGCAGGTGTCTTCTGTGGCGTGGCATTGTTCTTGGCCGGGTGCGACGAGAAGGGCAGCGGGCACAGCGGCGACAAGGCGGGACATGCCCACGGAACGGGCGTTGAGGTCAAGGTTTTGTCGGCAGTCGATACGAGCGAAAAGTTGGACGGGAAGGAGTCTCGCGTCACAACACTGGAAGTCACGATCGGGCCGGGAGCGGGTAGCCCGCCGCACCGCCATCCGGGGCCGGTCTTCGGGTATGTTTTGGAGGGCGAGTTCGAGACCCAACTGGGCGACGGCCCTGTCCAACGTCTGAAAGCCGGGGACACGTTCTACGAGCAAACAATGGTGTTGCACGCGGTGTCCCGAAACCCGAGTGACAAGAACAAGACTCGGGTACTGGCAGTTCTCGTGCATCCACGGGACGTGAAAGAACTGGTCATCCCTGAACCCGCCAAGAAATGATTGAGTCGTCCTGGCGCCGACCCGTAGCGGACTCAGTCGAGTTGTCGAACAGATCACTGTCTGCGAAGCACTGTTCGCGGACATTCACAAGGTTTAGCTGTCAGCTCCTGAGTTGTCAGCTTTTGGCTCTGAGTTTTTCATGAAATCGCACCGGCTGGAACGGGTTTCGGAAGTCATTCGAGAGGTGGCGGCTTCGACGATTTTGTTCGAGGTCCGGGATCCGCGCGTCAAAAACATTACCGTCACCCGCGTGGAGACCTCGGGAGACTTGCAACACGCCAAGGTGTACGTCTCCGTGATGGGGTCGGAGAAGGACGGGAAGCTGGCGCTCACCGGGCTGCAAAACGCCGCCGGGTTCGTGCAATCCCGGCTCGCCAAGCGGCTCACGACACGGTTCATTCCGCAGATTTTGTTCATTCTCGACGACGGAATTAAGAAGAGCATCGAGATCGCTAGAATCCTTCACGAAGAGAATGCGCGGAACGCGCCCGTTGACGAACACGCCGTAACCGATACCGATGACTCTGGCGAGGATGGCGACGCGGACGACGATGACGACGACGTTGACGACGACAAAACGCCACTGGACGTGCCGCCGAAATCATCGTGATCTTCCGGGTGAAGGCTTTCCCAAGAAACCCGATTCCCGATACCCGAGTGAATGCCCGCCGACGGATCGGCAAAACGAGTGGGACGTGTCGCCCACACCGCCCGAGAGCGACCCCGAATGCCGGCTACCACCAACAAGCAACAACTTCTGAACCTCGTGCTGACTGCGCTGAAGAAGAAGTTCCCCGCGCCGCCCGAACCGGACAAACGGGCCGTGTTGGACGAAGTCGTGTACGCCATCTGCCGGGAAAATGTTCCCACCAAGTCGGCGGACGAAGCGTATGCCAAGATCCGCGTGGCGTTCTTTGATTGGAACGAAGTCCGCGTCAGCACGGTTCAAGAAGTCGCGGACGTCCTCGTGTCGTTGCCGGGTGCCGGGGACCGGGCCAAGCGGATTATCGAGTTCCTGCAAGAACACTTTGAACGCACTTATTCCTTCGAGCTAGACGACCTCGAAAAAAAGGGCCTCAAGCAAGCGGCCAAGCAACTCGCACGGTACAAGGACAAGGGCGTCAACGATTTCGTGGTGGCGTGGGTGACGCAGCGGTCGCTCGGCGGGCACGCGGTTCCGCTGGATGATGCGATGATCCGGGTGTTGCGCCGGTTGCACGTCATCGAAGGCGACACGGATGACTTGGAAGCCACTCGCGCCAGTCTGGAACACTACGTCAGTAAAGCGAACGGCTACGAGTTTACTGAGGAACTCATCCAACTGGCGAATGCGGTTTGCGTTGAAGGCACGCCCCACTGCACCATCTGCCCGCTCAAAACCGAATGCCCCACGGGCATTGCCAACACCGCGAAGCCGACGAAGGCCGACAAAAGCGATGGCAAAACCAAGCCGAAATCCCGCTAATCATTCACCACGAATCACACGAATCACACAATACTCGAAGCCGTTTGATGTGCATATCGAGTTGGGCACACGAACACCGATCATCAACAGACACGCTGTTTTTCCGGGTCATGATTTTATTCGTCCGATTCGTGTGATTCGTGGTGAAATCTGTTGCTAGGTCGCCCATGCTTGATTTCACGATCACGGCTTTTGTTTCGATTTTGTTCCTCGTCGATCCACCGGGAACGATCCCGGCATTTCTCGCGCTCACATCCAGTTATCCCACTGCGAAACGGCGCAAGACCGCGTTAGTGGCCTGTGTTGCGGCCACGATCACGCTGGCCGTCTTCGCGCTCATCGGGACGTATTTGTTCCGCTATCTCGGGCTGACGTTGCCCGCGTTCCAGATCGCGGGCGGGATCATTCTGTTTCTCGTGGCCCTCGACATGATTCGCGCCCAGCGTTCGACGCAAGAAGACCCGGCGGAAATGAAGGAAGGCACGGAAGCCGGTGATGTCGCCATTGCTCCGCTTGCAATTCCGTTACTGGCCGGACCAGCCGCACTCTCGACGGTCGCGGTGTTAATGTCCCGCGCCAACAACGTTTGGGAAGTGGGAAGCGTCTTCATCGCCATCGGACTAACCGGCTTCGTTTCGTACATCACGCTACGGCTCGCGGACCCGATTCAGCGCCGCCTGGGGACGACTGGGATTCACGTGCTGGGTCGGGTGTTGGGATTGGTACTTGCGGGAATTGCGGTGCAATTCGTGTTGGACGGACTCGCTGCGGCGAAGCTGATCCCGGAAGTGCGGGGTTGAAAAGGGCTGTTCAGACAGGAAGTGTCTGCGATAGAGGGTGTTTAATAAAAGGTGACCGATGATGAACTTCACAGCTGACGACATCCAAGCTAGACTTCGCGTGCGCCCGTTTGAGCCGATCCGAATCGTGACAACGACCGGGCAGACTTACGACATCTACCACCCGGATTTGGTTGTTCCCGGACGCCGAGCCATTTTCGTCGGGACACCAAGCGCAGAAAATCCGTCCCATTTCGATAGTTCGACATACGTCGCGTTGGTTTACATCACCGAAATACGGTCGTTGCCGATGCCCGTCACGTCGGGTTCGTAATGAAACCGTGTGGTGCCACGCCGGGGGCATGAAACCCCCGGCGCGACAACCACTGGCATTACCCGTCGCGGGTTTGCATTCGGTACGCACTCAGTGCCAAACACACCATGATGAACGCCAGCGACACGAGGAGCATTGCGGGCCACGTTTCGCGGGGCGGTTTGCCGTAGCCGTTTTGCTTCATCTCCCGTTCAGTTAGCACGCCACCGGCAATGATCCGCCCGAGGCGGGTGTCCAAATCGTAAGTTCGTGGCGAGATTGCGTGCAAGGCTTGGAACACCGGGAACGTCGATTTCGGAATCACGGTCCACAGCGGGGAGTTCGGATCGAGGCGGCGCAAAATGTCATCGGCATC
>JAYSXU010000649.1:0-3372 GCA_043716965.1 Fimbriiglobus sp. | reverse complement strand
ACGTTAAATCGTCTGGCATGTTCCCTCCGTGATACCGTGTGCGGACCGTTCCACGGCTTGGGAGCGGCCACCAAAAGCCCGTCCGTTGCCGCCCTTCTCGTCGGCTTGCCGCAACGAGAGTTGATACAGTTTTTCGCCGTTCGGCGTGGGATAGTTCCCCGTGATGCACGCCCGGCAGAGGCGATTTTCTGGCAAGTCGATGCAGCGAGCAATCGCCTCCAGTGGCAAGTACGCCAAGCTTGTGGCCCCAAGAACCTTGGCCATTTTCTGTTGTTCGGCCCGCGTGGGAATGTCGCCGGCCATGTGCTTCGGGGCGAACAGTTCCGTGACTTGGGACATGTCGATGCCGTAAAAACACGGTGCCACGATGGGCGGGCAGGCCACCCGAACATGCACTTCGCTGGCTTCCCCTTGGTCCTTGATGAAGCCGAGTAGCGTGGCGAGCGTAGTACTCCGAACGATCGAATCCTCGACGAGAATCACCCGCTTGCCCTTCAAGACTTCCTTCAGCGGCGTGAACTTGACCCGCACTTTGTCCGCGCGTTTGGAGGCTTCAATGAAAGTCCGGCCCACGTATCGGTTGCGCATCAGCCCTTCAAAGCACGGGATGCCGAGCGCGTAAGCCATGCCATCGGCAGCGGCTTTGGCGGTGTCCGGGACGGGGACGACGATGGTGTTCCCGTCGTCGAGTTCCTCTTCGGAGATGATGTTCAACTGCCGTTCCAGCTTCGCCAGTTCGTTGCCCAGCTTGGTGCGGGTCAAGTACACGCTACGCTCGTCCAAGGTGCTGGCGACGTTGGCGAAGTAAATCCACTCGAAGAAACAGTGCGACGTAGACTTTGATTCCGCGAACTGGTGGATAGACATCTTCCCCGGTTGCACGTGAATCATTTGCCCCGGTTGCAAGGAATGAACGGTGCGAAACCCCAGGTTCTGCAACGCCACGCTTTCGCTAGCCGCACCGAACACGCCGCCCTCGACGGCATAGCACACCGGCCGCAGCCCGAGCGGGTCACGCAGCACGACCAGTTCACCCATCGCGTTCAGAAAAACGATGTTGTACGAGCCGTCTAACTTCTTGCTCAGCCGCGTGAACACATCGACTAGATTGGGCTGTTTATCACCTTGGAGTTCGAGACCGATCAAGTGCATCAACACTTCGGTATCGTTGTTGCGTGTGAGGTGATAGTCGCCGAGGGATTCGATTTCGTCTTGGAGTTGCTTCAAGTTCGCCAAGTTGCCGTTGAACCCGAATGCGAACCACTTCCACTTGCACCCGTGCCGCCGCTCGAACGGCTGGGCGTAGGTTCGCGTCGCGGGGCCACTGGTTGCGTACCGGGTATGACCAATGACTGCTCGCCCGGCGTTCTCGCGCATGATCTTGTCGAACTTGTCCTTCTGGCTCATCCGAAACGCTTCGGCGACCAAGCCGACTTCTTTGTACGTCTCCAGTAGTTGTTCCCGACCGGGCATCAACGTGGACATCCCCGCTGCCAGTTGCCCCCGGTTTTGCAGATCGACCAGCATCCGCGGCATCAGTGTGTGGATTTGGTCCGGCACTTGGTCCGGGTCGTTGCCCCAGACACTGGACTTGATATTCGGGTTGAAGTGATAGAGTGCCGCGATCCCACACTCATGCTTCAAGTCCGCCATAGCATCGCCGCCTCTGTATGTGACCAAGGAGTGTGACCGAGGGGGTACAGTGGAACTATAGGTATTGGCGGGCGAATCCGGAAGACGGAAGCCCGTTCTCTTCGTGTACCCCGGCGAACGACGCGACGTTAGTCCGCCGGTTGAAGTACACCGGCTGACTGACATCGCGCCGTTCGCCGGGTAAATCATTTCCTGCGCATGTCACCGTGATTTTTCACCGACCCCGACTTGGCCACGAGCCACATTATTCCCGCCGACCATTGCTTCAATTTTGACATCGTCGATGAACACGGTACCGACGCCGGTGAGGGCGAAGGTCATGGAGATTTTTCCGCTCGGTGGAACACGCCGATAGAGGTGATATTGCCGCCACTTCGGTTGATGGCTGGTGCGCACACCGAGTGGTTCACCGCCTGCGCTATCAAAGATGACCACGCCGTCGGCGGAGGCTTGAATCGGCGTCGGGACTTTCACCCAGAAACTGACCCGCACGAGGCTACCCGGTGCGAAGTCGTTGGGCGGGCTGTCCACGGCCAGAATCGCACGCTCCAGGGCTTGGGTGGCGGCTGCGCGGGTGCCGTCTTTTTCCGTTTCGGCCTTATCAGCGATGCTCAATCGTAGACAATGTTGGCCCAATTCCGGCTTACGGGTGTCTTGGGGTTGCGGGGCCACGCGGAGTGGGGCGTTGCGAATTGGACGCAGAATCGGTGGTGGAACGGGTTTATCTTCGATGCCACCCATCGACGTGTTGACGATGGCAGCGACGCCATCAACGCTGTCGAGGATCGACTTGCGAACCTTCCATCCCCCTGGCAGTGAATCGACCGCAGCCCCTTCTTCGGGTGCCGGTTTGCTTAGTTCAAATCCGCCGTGGGCAAAGCCATTACCCGCGAGTCTCGAACACCCGACTTCCTTGGCAAACTGCCAGTGTTGTGGCAACGAATAGAAGCTAACCGCGAACGGGCTGGCGGTCGGAATGTCGAGCGTTTCCGTAGCCTTCTGCCAGTCGGCCCGCATCAGAACCCGGAGCGGTCGCAGTGCCCGCCGGGATTCGCGGTAGGCTTCGTACCACTGCTTGTACTCGGCGTATTTCGTCGCACAGTCGATGTGTTCCTTCGCCTGACAGAACAAGTCCGCCGTCTCCGGAATTTCCGGGCCGCCGGCGAGGATGATGTT
Source organism: Fimbriiglobus sp. (assembly GCA_043716965.1). Lineage (GTDB taxonomy): Bacteria > Planctomycetota > Planctomycetia > Gemmatales > Gemmataceae > Fimbriiglobus. The sequence continues at coordinate 543 of JAYSXU010000649.1, read as the reverse complement.
CTGGTGGGTTTTCATCGTCTTTTCGTACTGCTCAATTGCTTGCTGATGTGCCCACTTGGACGCGGTTTCGCCGCTGCGAAATCGGGTGTGATCCTGCCACCGCACCACCTTGCCGTTCACCCCCAAGTCGGTGGTGAATACGATCGCCGCCGCCGTGTCAAATTCGGGGATCGTGAGTTCCCAGCCGTTCGCCACCCGCTTCACGAGCTGCATTTGTTCAATCCCCGCTGCGGTGATCCGCCACGGAATTGAGCCTTCCGGGATTCTCCCCACGTTGATGACGAGATTCGGCACCACCGCTTGCGACGGGCAATACTGGGCACCCGCACCGAGCCACACGGGCATCACGATGAGTTCTTTCGGCCCGCGAATGATTGCCGCTTGGACACTCGGGTCGCTGGTCCCAACCCAGACGGCCGGATCTTGGGCGGCGAACAGCACCGGCTTCAGCATGTCGATTTCGGCATTGATTAACGCGATTTCCAGCAACCGATCGCGGCCGTTGTGGGTGTCCTTCGACAAGAACTTGTCCGACCAGAACCC
>JAYSXU010000648.1:0-3373 GCA_043716965.1 Fimbriiglobus sp. | reverse complement strand
GAACAGGCTCTTCTGTCCTCGGGAACGATCGGTTACGAGTTCCGTTTTGACGGTGCCATTTTCATCAGCGACAAGCGGGACCGGCTCGGACGACTTCGACAGACTGCCGTGTGCGGGGTACACCCACACCGTCGCCGCCACCGCCGGCGTGCCGTCCGGGTTAACGACGGTCACCGTTTGTGGCGAGGCGACGAAACAGGCAATCAGCGGTAACCAGAACATGCGGCACTCCTTTGACGGACCGCATCGCATTGTAATCGTAATAGTGTGGGTTACAACGAAATAACATCGTGGGGCGAATCGGTGAATTTAACGAGACCCACTAGCCACGTTGAACGGCTCGTGGTACTAGTTCCTGGTTTGGCAACTGGCACTGGGATGCAAGTGTCTCGTGATTGGCAGGAGGCGGTTATGCTGGTGAGTCGGTGGTTTCATTACGGGGTGTTGATTGTCGTGGCCGCGCTGCTGACGGTTCCCAACTTGGGAGCGCACAGCTTGTGGGACATGGACGAAGGCGTGAACGCCGAGTGCGCGCGGGAGATGGCCGAGGCGGGGACGTGGGTGGTGCCGACGTTCAACTGGGAACTCCGCACCGCGAAGCCGGTGTTGCTGTACTGGCTGCAACGGTTCGCGTTCCTGGCGTTCGGCGTCTCGGAGTGGTCGGCTCGACTGCCGTCGGTGCTGCTGGGCATCGGCACGGTGCTGGTGACGTATGAACTCGGGCGGCGAATGTTCGACGCGCTGACTGGGTTGCTTGCCGGGGTTGCACTGGCGTCGGCGGTGCAGTTCTGCATGTTGTCTCACGCCGCCACGCCCGATGCGCCGTTGATTTTCTTCACTACCCTCACGTTCTACTTGGTGTGGTGCGGGCAGGAAAACAACGGGCGATCGTGGCTCATCATCCCAGCGATTCCCTGTGGTCTGGCGGTGCTGAGTAAAGGCCCGGTGGGACTCGCGCTGCCGGGGCTGGCGTTCGTGTTGTTCTTCCTGTGGAACCGCGAATGGCGCCGGCTGTTCGATCACCGACTTCTGTTCGGGATAGTGATCTTTCTGCTGGTCGTCGGCCCGTGGGTGGGGTTGGTTGCCGCAGAGACCAAGGGCGAATGGCTGGCCAAGTTCTTGCAAAACGAGAACGTCAACCGCATCACGACGGCCCAGGAGAACCACAGCGGGTGGCCGATTTATTACGTGCTGTGCGTGCTGGTGTTGTTCGCGCCGTGGTCCAGTGTCATCGGGGTGACACTGTGGTTCGGCGTGCGGGGGACGCGATTACCCCAAAGCCCATCAACGATCGTTGATGGGCTTTCTTCCCAGGTTCGGGCGCATCGGTTTTTGCTCTGCTGGTTTTGTGCCTACCTGATTCCCTTCTCCCTGATTGCGACCAAACTCCCCAACTACATCGGGCCGCTCTACCCGGCATTGGCATTACTCTCGGCACGATTCCTGATGCAGTGGCGAGCGGGTGAAATCGCGGTTCCCAAGTGGGTGATGATCGTGGCAACTGCGGGCGTGTCCATCACGGGGTTATGTATCGGCGTGGGGTTCATGGTGGTGAGCGGGGCTTTAAAATTGGACATCAAACGAATGAGGTTGTTCCCAGATTTACTACCGTGGGCGATGGTCGGCCTCATCCCAATCTTGGCATCACCTTTCATGAGGTGGTGCGTGCAACGTCAATTGCGAGGTGGGTACATACTGGCGTTATCACTGGCTGCCGTCGGGCTAATCGGAATCATCGCGGCAGGGCCGGTGGTGGTGATTGACCGCTACAAGGCCGCCAAGGAATTGGTGCTAACATCCGGAGCCAGACAACCCGAACGCGACATCCGATTGGCCGCGTTGGAGTATTTTCAGGACAGCCAAAGCATCGTCTTCTACGCCGAACGGCGTGTCGAAGTGCTGCAAACACTGGAGCAAGCGAGAACCTTTCTGGCCATGCCGCACCCGTCGTACTTGTTCATCCCGGAAGCCCTCTGGCAGGAACACTTCGGCACCACGAAGTATCGAATTGCAGCGCGGAAGTATGACTTCTACCGCAACGCCGTCATTCTCGTGGTCACCAACGAGTGAGGGGTAGAACGCACAAAGCCCACGGTTCATGAACCGTGGGCTTTGCACTTACTCACTTACTCAAACCCGAGACCCGATGATCCGAGACCCGAACAAGTTACCGATTCTGGCCTGGGATCAGGTTGATCGTCGGCATCAAGATGTCGTGCGCGGGGCCGGTGAAGACGGGCTTCGCGGACATTACGACGTTTTTGCGGTCGTCGGTCAGCTTCGTTTCAAACCGCAACCCTGGCATCCCGTCGGAGATTCCGCGTAGGCGGGTCTCGTCGGCTGGTTTAACCGGAGGGAGTGCGGCTGTCACATTGCTGGTCGAGTTGAACCGATCCCCGAACCCGCCCGAGATTCCCACCGGCGCCGAACCAGCGGCTTGGGTGGTTTCCAGTTGCGTTTCGGTCGTCGTGTTCGGTACCGTCGCCAATTCGGACCGGGTGCCGTTTTCCAGTTGAATCGTGACGGCTTTCGGGTTCGCCATGTCGAAGCTGAAGACCTCGACCGATTCCTTCGGCGTGCCCTGGTTCTTCGTCACCTTGACACGGGCGCGGTTGTCAATTGGGTCACCAACAACTTTGCGGACGTTGATGGTGTACGTTCCGCTAAATGCCTGCGACGCCATGTAAATCTCGGAGCGGGCGTCGTCAAGTTGCTCCATGATGTCCGACTTCAACACCCCACCACCCGTGGTGCGTTTGTTGGACGCGGAGCAATGTGAACCGCTTGGCTCGGTCACGGACAAGTCGAGGTCGGCCCGCCCTTGGTAGAGCAATTCGATCACGAGATCGCGTGACGTGTCTTCGGCGGTCACCGATCGCAACTTGGCGGCATCGTCGGTCCGCCCGTTGGTTACGAACTTTGTGGCAATCTTGCCGACACGGCTCTTGGCTTCCGCGTGGTAGTTTGTGCCGTCGGTCGCCCACTCCCGGCTCAGCAAGTTCGTGCTGGCCCACTGAACCACGTCCGACTTCACGTCGGTGAACTTCTCGGCGTAGACCAACGCATTCGCGTAAGACGTCGGCGAGTTGGGTTCAAGTGCCGCAGCCCGTTGACAGAACGCGAGAGCAATTTCGTTGTTGCCGAGTTGGCTTTCGGCCTTCGCGGCTTGCAAGAACAGCTTCGAGCTAGTCGGGTCGAGGTCGATCCCGGAGAGCGAGGCCCGTTCGATTTCGGCTGGCGTCGCCTGAGTCGATTGGAGTCCGATCGCCAAGGCTTCGTGCGTCCAGATGCCGTTGGCGCGACCCTTCCGCAGGCTCGCCTTCAGGGCTTCGGTTGCGTGGCCGAATTCGTTCATCTCGAACAGAATGTCGGC
>JAYSXU010000647.1:0-3374 GCA_043716965.1 Fimbriiglobus sp. | reverse complement strand
GTTGTCGGTGTGGCGGGACAATCTCGTCGGGTTCCTGATCGGCTGTTCGTTCACGTTCGAGACCGAATTGTTGAACGCGAACATCCCGGTGCGGCACATCGAACAGGGCGTGAACGTGCCGATGTACCGCACCAACATCGCGTGCAAATCGGCGGGGCGGTTCTCCGGGCCGATGGTCGTTTCGATGCGACCGCTGAACCCGGAACATCGGCAACAAGCGACCGAAATTTGCTCGCACTTCCCACTGGCCCACGGCGCCCCGGTCCACTTCGGCGATCCTTCGGTACTCGGCATCCGCGACATCACCAAGCCCGAATTCGGCGACCCGGTCGAGATTCGTGCCGGAGAAAGCCCGGTTTTTTGGGCCTGTGGCGTCACCCCCCAAGCTGCACTCATGCAAGCCAAGCCGCCGTTTGCCATCACCCACAAACCGGGGCACATGTTCCTCACCGACTTGCGTGATGCCGACTTACGAACCGACTGACTTCGCGGCGTCGATCAAGCCTTCCCGGAAGGCGTGAAAGAGCTGGCTGTGAAACCGCAACTTACTCCAAGCCGTAGCCAGTGTGCGGGTCGGATTGTCGCCGGTCAGGGAGCGATAGACCCGTCCGGGATCACGATCTTGCCGGGCGGCCATGTTGGGGACGAGCGATATCCCTTGCCCCAACCGCACCAGTTCCAGCACCGTGCTTAGTTGGTGCAGGCGTGCCGTGATGAGCGGCGCCAAGGCGTGTTGACCACAAAAGCCAAGCGTTTGCTCGGACAGGCAATGGGCCTCGTGAAGTAGCATGAACGGTTCTTCACTCAGGTGCTTCAACCGCAAGCCGGGCTTCTTTGCCAGCGGGTGATCTGCGGGCATGGCAACTAATAACTCTTCCGTGAACAACGTCTCAGTCGCTAGGTGATCGTTACGCACGGGGAGGGCGAGTACGGCTAGGTCAATTTCCCCATCCGCTAATCGTGCCAAACATTCTTCGGTGGTGTGTTCTCGAACTTCGATCCGTGCCGTAGGATGTTTGGCAATAAACTGCACCAAAATTTGTGGCAAGAAGTACGGCGCAACGGTGGGGATGGCGGCCACCACGAGGCGGTTGGTTTTGGAATCGGCGGTGACACTCTGCTTGGCGTCTTCCAAAAGTGCGAGTGCCTGTTCGACCCGGTCCCGCAACGCTCGCCCTGCATCGGTGAGAATGACCCCACGACCGAGTCGATCGAACAACGATTGCCCGAGTTCCGCTTCAAGCTTGCCAATTTGTTGGCTCAGCGTCGGTTGGGAAACGTGACATGCTTCCGCAGCCCGTGTGAAGTTACCAAGGCGTGCCAGGGCCGCGAAGTAACGAAGTTGTTGAAGTTCGATGGTCACCTCGCGTGAAGGTTACGATAGACAACGGTTATCGTAAGTATCGTCCAAATTGATTTCAACTATCGCCACTGCCCGACTATTATTTCCTGTGGGCGTAAAGTCCTGTCCGAAGTCTCTCCAGGAGAATTGAATGATGACGAAAAGTGTACTCGTTGCACTGGCGATCGGCTGGTCGGGGGCCTCCGCAGACGCCCAGACTCCGCCCAAGCCGGTCGCAAGTGCCGCCCCGAACGTGGCCAAATGCCCGGTGATGGGCACTGCGGATGAGGCTCCGAAAGCTGCGACGGCTGGGGCAGCGCCCGCGACGTATGGTGACAAAAACTGGTGGCCGAACCAGTTGAACTTACAGGTTCTGCACTCGCACTCGCCAAAGGGCGACCCGATGGGCGAGGGCTTCAACTACGCCGAGGAGTTCAAGAAGCTCGACGTGGACGCGGTGAAAAAAGACCTCATGACGCTGATGACCACGTCGCAGGAGTGGTGGCCGGCGGACTATGGCACCTACGCGGGGCTGTTCATCCGGCTCGCGTGGCACAGCGCGGGGACGTACCGCGTCACGGACGGCCGCGGCGGCGCCGCGTCCGGCATTCTCCGGCTCGCGCCAGTTGGCAGTTGGCCGGACAACGCCAACCTGGACAAGGCCCGCCGACTGCTCTGGCCGATCAAGCAGAAGTACGGCGCGAAAATCTCGTGGGCCGACCTGATGATTCTCGCTGGCAATTGTGCCCTCGAATCGTCCGGGTTCAAGACCTTCGGGTTCGCCGGGGGTCGCGTGGACGCCTGGGAACCGGACGCGGACATTTACTGGGGGCCGGAGACGAAGTGGTTGGACGACAAGCGTCACACCGGCGACCGGAAACTGGAGCAACCCCTCGGCGCCACGCAGATGGGCCTGATCTACGTGAACCCGGAAGGCCCGAACGGCAAGCCCGACCCGCTCGCCGCCGCCCGCGACATCCGGACGACGTTTGGCCGCATGGCGATGAACGACGAGGAGACGGTCGCCCTCATCGCCGGTGGACACACGCTCGGCAAGGCCCACGGCGCGACGAACCCCGAGAAGACTGTCGGCCCCGAACCGGAGCGCGCCGCCCTCGAAGAGCAAGGTCTCGGGTGGAAGAACAGCTTCGGCAAGGGGCGGGGCGGCGACACGATCACGAGCGGCCTGGAAGGCGCGTGGACATCTACCCCGATGAAGTGGGGCAAGGGGTATTTCGACAACCTGTTCGGTTACGAGTGGGTGCTGACCAAAGGCCCCGGCGGCGCGCAACAGTGGACCCCGACGGACGAGGGAGCGAAGGGCACCGTGCCGGACGCGCACGACCCCAAGAAGTCGCACGCCCCGATCATGTTCACGACCGACATCGCGCTCAAGACGGACCCGGCGTACCTGAAGGTCTCGAAGCGGTTCCACGAGAACCCGAAGGAACTCGACGCGGCCTTCGCCAAGGCGTGGTACAAGCTGACGCACCGCGACATGGGGCCGGTCTCGCGGCTCCTCGGGTCACAGGTCGCCCCGCCGCAACTGTGGCAAGACCCCGTCCCGGCGGTCGATCACAAGCTGATCGACAAGGCGGACATTGCCGCTCTCAAGGCCAAGCTCCTCGAATCGGGGCTGTCCACGTCGCAATTGGTTTCAACAGCCTGGGCGTCCGCATCGACGTATCGTGGCACCGACAGGCGGGGCGGGGCTAACGGGGCACGCATCCGGCTCGCCCCACAGAAGGATTGGAAGGCGAACCAGCCGGACGAGTTGGCGAAGGTGCTGCCGATTCTCGAAAAAGTCCAAGCCGATTTCAACAAGGTGCAAACCGGCGGGAAGAAAGTCTCGCTCGCGGACCTGATTGTCCTCGGCGGGTGTGCCGGGGTCGAGCAAGCGGCGAAGAAGGCCGGGCAGGACGTGTCGGTCCCGTTCACACCGGGCCGCACGGACGCGACGCAGGAACAAACCGATGTCGAGTCCTTCGCCGTTCTGGAGCCGACCTCGGACGCCTTCCGCAACCACTTCAGC
>JAYSXU010000646.1:0-1110 GCA_043716965.1 Fimbriiglobus sp. | reverse complement strand
TAGACAGGATTAACAGGATTTTACAGGATTCAAATCCGATTCGTTAATCCTGTAAAATCCTGTTAATCCTGTCTAAACATCTTCACATTCTATCACTGTCGGGCTTCGCAAAGCCTCGACCACGACATACAAGAACCGACCGCATCAGCCTGACCGCGTCAATACAATACGCCTGTTACCTTAGTCACGCCCGCCTTCCTTGAGTTTGACACGCGATGCCTGAAACGCTCCTTGATCGCCCGCCGCTGAACCCTGCGCATGACCCGTTTCCCGTCAAAGCGGTGCTGAAGCCGCTCACGGCGTTGCCGCCACGTGACCACAAAATCATTGCAGTCCTCCCGGCGTACAATGCGGAAAAAACGTTGGCCGCCACGCTCGCCGACTTCCCGCCCGGCAGCGTGGATGAGATTTTGCTCGTCGATGATTGCAGCACGGACCGCACCGTCGAAATCGCCCGTGCGATGGGCTTGACGGTCATCGTGCATGACATGAATCGCGGGTATGGTGGCAATCAAAAGACGTGCTACAAGTATTGCCTCCAACACGGCGCCGACATCGTGGTGATGATTCACCCGGACTACCAGTACGACAGCCGCGTGATCCCCCACGCACTCAGCTTCATTGAACTGGGGATTTGTGATGTCGTGTTGGGCAATCGCATTCGGTCCCGATCCGAAGCGTTGGCGTGCGGGATGCCGTGGTGGAAGTACGTGTGCAATCGCGGGTTGACGCTGGTTGAAAACATGGCCCTCGGGCAGAACCTCGGCGAGTTCCACAGCGGGTTCCGCATCTACCGGCGTGCGGTGCTGGAGCGCATCCCGTTCGACCGCAACAGCGATGATTTCGTCTTCGACACCCAATTCTTGGTGCAAGCCGTCCACTTCCACTTCCGCCTCGCGGACATCCCGGTCCCGGTCCGCTACTTCACCGAAGCCAGTTCGATCAACTTCCGTCGCAGCACCAAGTACGGCCTCGAAACGCTAAAAACCCTCGCCCAATTCTGGCTCCACCGCTGCGGGGTCTGGAAGTGCGAGTTGTTTGAACCCAAATCGCCGCCCAACGTTTCCTGACTTGAAACGAGTTCAATTCGGCCCCAAAGCGACCCGTCGG
>JAYSXU010000645.1:0-10184 GCA_043716965.1 Fimbriiglobus sp. | reverse complement strand
CGCCCATGACTGCGGGGTTGTGAGTAATTCGTTCGATTTGCATTTGAAGTCTCTTGAGCCGCTAATTTACCATCTCCATCGAATGTCGAGTTTGCCGTCCTCATCGTCGGGGTGGACGTACACAACGCCGTTCAAACCACTCGCTACTACCACTTCCAGCCCGTCGTCGCGGTCAACCGCCGCCTGTAACGCCTCGTGTGGCGTGACTACTTCATCGTCGCCGTCGCTGCATTGACACTCGTAAGGTGTGTTCGGTCTTGTCAATCATCACCCGCCATACCCACGTCAGTTCCGGCCCAAGAACCTCGTAAGCGGCGTCGCCAAACTCCCAAGACAGCGATACCGACTTCGATTCCCCAGCGGGTACGATGCGGGCTTCGCAATCCAGCGGCCCGTCGAAGATGTGTGCATCGATCGTCTGGCCTTTGGTCACCAATTGCCCGCTCAGAACGACGACTTCAATTTCGGACTCGTTGGCGATGTCCAAGTTGACCGAGGTGGAGCCTGAACCAATCAGCGTGCTGTAAGGACGGACGGAGAAGCGAACGCCTGCGACCGTTTCTGACCACTCCGGGGACCATTGCCCCTGCGCATCGACGTGTTGATACCTGTAGCCAGGATCGCATCCCGCGGTCGAGAGTGCGAGGATGACCAATGCAAAGAGGATCGTAGATCGTGACACGAACATTGCGCCCACCACGGCGGGGTTCAAGGTGATTCGTTCGATCGGCATTTGAAGCCCCTCCAATTCCGCGTTGCCGGCTTTCAACCTGAAAACCGGGCAACTGTCTCGACGCTCACACCCTCCACTCTCGCACCCTCAACGCTCACACTCCACAAATCACGCCAGCAGTGCCTTAATCACCTTGGCGTGTTCGACGCCGGTTAGCTTTTGGTCGAGGCCCTGGTAGCGGAACGTGAGCTTCTCGTGGTCGATCCCCAGCAGGTGCAGGACGGTGGCGTGGAAGTCGCGGATGTGGACGGGGTCTTTGATGATGTTGTAGCTGAAGTCGTCCGTTTCCCCGTAGATCGTGCCGCCTTTGCTGCCGCCGCCGGCCATCCACATCGTGAAGCACCGCGGGTGGTGGTCGCGGCCGTAGTTGGACTTGGTCACGCCGCCTTGGCTGTAGATCGTTCGACCGAACTCGCCGCCCCAGATGACCAGGGTTTCCTCGAAGAGACCTTTGCGCTTCAAGTCTTGAATCAGCCCGTAACAGGCTTGATCCACGTCTTTGCACTGATCGACCATGCGGTTGGCGAGGTTACCGTGGTGGTCCCAGTTGTTGTGGTAAATTTGCACGAACCGCGTACCCTTCTCGACCAACTTACGAGCCATCAATGCGGTGTTCGCAAACGTCCCCGGCTTCTTGGCGGCATCGCCGTACAGCTTGAACGTGGACTCGTCTTCCTTCGACAGGTCCGTCATTTCGGGCACGCTAGCTTGCATCCGGAACGCCATCTCGTACTGGGCGATGCGGGTCCGCGTCTCGGGGTCACCGACCAGTTGGTGGTTCATTTCGTTCAACTGGTTCAAGCCGTCCAGCGTGGTGCGGCGAACGTCGGCGGTCACGCCGGGCGGGTTGTTGAGGTACAAAATCGGGTCGCCCGCGCTGCGGAACGAAACCCCGGAATGTTCGCCAGACAGGTAGCCCGATTGCCACAGCCGTGCGGAGATCGCCTGGACTTGCTCCGTGTTCGACGGCTGCGCGACCATGACGATGAAGCTAGGAATGTTCTGATTCAGCGAGCCGAGACCATACGACATCCACGCGCCGATGCACGGCTTGCCGGTGACTTGGTTGCCGGTCTGGATGTACGTGATCGCCGGTTCGTGGTTGATCGCTTCCGTGTTCATGCTGCGAATAAAACAGAGGTCGTCCGCCACCTTCGCGGTGTACGGCAGTAGCTCCGTCATCCACATCCCGGCCTTGCCCTGTTGCGTGAACTTGAACTTCGACGGCGCAATCGGGAATCGCTTTTGACCGCTCGTCATCGTCGTCAGTCGCTGCCCCATCCGAATGCTGTCGGGCAGGTCTTTGTCGAAGTATTCCGCCATCTTCGGCTTGTAATCGAACATGTCCATCTGGGCCGGGCCGCCGACCATGTGCAGATAAATGACGTTCTTCGCCTTGGGCGCAAAGTGCGTCATCGGCAACGCCGCCCCAATGCCGGTCTTGGATGCGCCGGTCGGCGGGGTTGCCGCCCGACCGTCTTGGCCAAACATCGTCAGCAGCGCAGCGGAACCGACCGACAACCCCGCCGACGCGAAGAACTGCCGCCGACTCTCGGACCGAACGTACTCGTGAAACGTCGGTTCGTTCAGCCAATCCGAAACACGCAAGTTCATGGGGTGGACTCCGAAGCGAAGAGACAGAGACCGGCAGGTGTATCTATCATACCGTGGCAGGCCGGGTCGAGTCTAGGGACTGAAGCCAGACCTTACTACGACACAACAGATATTGATTGGTAGACTGATCTGCCTAATAACAAAACCGTTGACACAGCTGCCGTGTCAACGGTTTTGAAATCAACCTGTAAATGCATGCAGCCGGGTGGCTCGTCGCCGGCGGACCGCAGATGCAGCCCTCCCAACCGCAGATAGATAATATCCCTTTTCTGCCATGTGGTCAATCTGAAATGTACCTGCTTTATCTTGACGATTCCGGTTCAGCAGACAACTTGAAAGAGAATTACTTGGTGCTTGGGGGCATCTGCGTGTTCGAGAGGCAGGTGCAATACTTTACGCAAGAGTTGGATAAAATCGCTGATCGTCTCGTTCCTGGAAATGCATCCAACGTTGAGTTTCATGCCTCCGAGATCTTCTCGGGTCGAGTCAGTCCTTGGAAGTCGATGACCAAAGATCAACGTATTGATGTGATTCAAGAAGTGTTGAGCGTAGTTGCCAATTCCCACGACAGCGCCAGGGCATTTGCATCCGTTGTCCACAAAGCATCACTTGCTCCCAAACACCCGATGGAGGTTGCATTCGAGGACGTCTGCAGCCGGTTTGACCTTTTTCTTAGGCGTGTCGATGGTAAGCGGGCTAATCATTCTTGACGAGAGTACACACGCGACTCGGTTACTTGAACTTGCTCACCAGTTTAGAAAACTTGGCACTCAATGGGACGTGATCCGAAATATCGTGGATGGTCCGATGTTTGTAACGTCTCGGGCTTTTCGCTGTGTAGAAGTCGCTGACCACATCGCTTATTCCGTATTCAGGCGATACCAAGCGAAAGACACAGCTTATCTTGATGTCTTCGCAAAGCGGTTCGACACGGATCGAAAAATCATCCACGGCCTGAGCCACCTCGAAAAAGCCGTGGATGATTGCATGTGCATTGCCTGTTTAAGCCGCCGATAACTGCACATCTTTACGATCACGTCGTGGCGACGGAGCGGATCATGTCTTCGACTTTCTTCAGCCGCCAGCCGATGAACAACACGTTGGGCAGGCGGACTTCGCGTTTTTCACTGCCGCCGACTTTCAGAATCAAGTCGCCGGAACCGAGGCCGTAGATGTAGTGGCGGAACAGGTCGTCGCGTTGCTTTTCCAAGCTCAGACCCATCGTACTGTAGGCCTGCACTGACGACCCGATGTGTTCGCACACTTTGACTTGCCCCGGCGTGAAAATCACATACGACCGGCGATCGAAAATGTACGTCGCCATGACCCAAATGATGAACGTCAACACGCCAATCGTCATGTAACCGGCCATGTTGATGTGGATGTGAAGGTTGCCGAGCATCTCGAAAATCTTGTCCCAGGCATCGAGTAAGGCGAGCAACAACGCGAGGACCACGACCATGATAATCACCATGAACGACCACAACCCGCGGAGTGGCACGTTGGTGACAATGATCGTTAAGATTAGGCACACGACAAAGATTGCCCCCGGCCAGGATTTTTCGGACATCCGTGGCTTGAAGGCCGGGTATTTTTGGCTCTTGGCGGCGTTGTCCGCCGTAATCCCTTCGGCATTCTTTAAGGCGTGGGTCGGGGTGACACCACTCTCGAAGTCGAACGTATAAGAGTTGCCCGTCTCGTTGTGGGTGACCTTCGCACCGGATGGAACAATCGCCAATCGGTGGCCTTCGACCCAGGTGACAAAGGCCATCAAGAACGCCAGTGCCCACACGGGCCACCAGTAAAACAGCGTCGAGTGGCTAATCAGCTTGATTTCGCTGGACCGCGTCGGGCCACCACTGGACGGCGGGAGCGACGGGGGTAGCGGACTCGTCGGAGTCGGCGGCGTGGGGGGTACGGTAGACATCGCGGAGTGTGCCCTGTTGGGTGTGACCAGGAATGCGACTGAGGCGACGTACCCCAGTAGCTACTTGTAAGCCATTCGACCAAATGTGGTCGATCTTTTACACGAAAGTGCGGTCAGACTAAGCGCAACACGGCTAGGCGTCAAGCAACAACACGGCGTCGCAACGAGTGATTTCGCAGAGTGTTCGGATTATTCGGGAGCATCGGTCGGATTCACTCGAACCGGCACGCGGAACGATTCGTGGCACCGATTACAGCTATTCGCCAAGCCGACTAGCGCGGTTTGGGCAGCCGGATACTCCTTTTTCGCAGCGGCGCGGGCCACCTTCGACCCCGCTTCCCGCATCTCGGCGGCACGGGCCAACCACAGCGGTTGCGCTTGCCGATTTTGCGGCGGACGAATCATCAGCAAATTCGCGGACTCGGCGACGAGCAACGACTGCCCGCGAATAAACACCCACGTGTCCGCATCGGCAGGCTGTTGCTTCAGGTTGCGAACCAAACCGTCAAAGTTCGCCTTGGCCAGTCCGGCCATGACCAGTCGGGTTTCAGCGACAGGTTCCGGCTTCGCCGCCCCACTCGCTACCCCAGGTGGCTGCGAAATCAAAGGTTGCGTGGACAGCAACACGCCACCCAGCACCAGTATCATCAAGAAACGCAGCATGTTCCTAACCCTCACAACGAGTCCATCACAGAATTAAGTCCGGTTCGGGATTTCGACTTGGATTTCGTCGCCGACAACGTGAACGGGGTAGCAGCCGGTTTTGATTTTGGGGTTGTCGCACCAGGTACCGTCCGAAAGTCGAAATCGCCAGTAGTGCCAGGGGCAGGTCACCACGCCGTCTTCGATGGAACCGCCGGATAACGACGCACCGGCATGGGGGCACAAATCGTCGATGGCAAAGTATTTGCCATCGACTAGAAACACGGCGACCTCTTTCTGATTCAGTTCAACGACGATGCTACTCCCGTCGGGAATGTCACCGACTGTTGCGATCGGAACACGCTGAGACACACCCACACTCACTTTCACCAATCGTTGCCCGGATACCCAATAGCCCATCATAGACCTATCTTACCGGGGTTGAGTTGGAATTCCCGGAGTCCTGCCCCATGCTCGAAGTCGAAACGAAATATCGGATCAGTGATTGGACCCCGTTGAAGGCGGCCTTGACGCAATGGGCGGCTGTCCACGTCGAGACCCGGAAGGATACCGATCATTATTTCAACGCGCCCGACCGCGACTTTGCTATTACCGATGAAGCGTTCCGCATTCGTCGTATCGGGGTGCGAAATCTCTTGACTTACAAAGGGCCGAAACGGGACAAGCAAACCAAAACCCGCACCGAACTCGAACTCCCGATCGCCGACGGTCCAGAAGCCGCAACGACGGCGGTGAGAATGCTAACGCACCTCGGGTATCGACCCGTGGCCGTGGTGACCAAGACGCGAGAGGTGTATCGGTTTCAGCGTGATGGTTTTAGTATCGAAGCGTGTTTCGACGACGTGGGTTCGATCGGACGGTTCGTCGAACTGGAAATTCAGGCGGAAGAAGCGAACTACGAGAGCGCAAAAACGGTGCTACTCGCCACCGCAACCGCGCTCGGGCTTCAGGAGCAAGAACGGCACTCGTATCTGGAATTGCTACTCACCCAACCGATGCCCACACCCGCCCCGCGTGGGTAATGTGTTGCAACGGATCAGGCGAACCGGCAACGTCAGTTGCCGGGTGGGTCGCCGCAATCGGGTGCCCGGTTTTTACCCGGCGACTAACGTCGCCGGTTCGCCTGGAGAGTAAGCCGATGACCGCCCCGCCGATTCTGCATACCATCGCCGAAACCCGCCACACGGTTGCTTCTGTCCGTGCGGCGAAGCGGACCGTTGCGTTGGTGCCGACGATGGGCGCTTTGCACGAAGGGCACGCGGCGTTGATTCGAGCGGCGAAGCAGCAGTGTGACTTTGTCGTCGTCTCGATCTTCGTGAACCCGACGCAATTTGGCCCGAACGAAGACTTCACCAAGTACCCGCGTACCCTCGAAGCGGATCGGGTTCTGAGTGGCGAAGCGGGTGCCGATTGCCTGTTCGTGCCATCGGCTGAAGAGATGTACCCTGAGCTCAGCGTAACTTTTGTGGACGTGTCGAAGTTGGATGGCGTGCTTTGCGGCGCATCCCGACCAGGGCACTTTCGCGGCGTGTGTACCGTCGTGTTGAAGCTGTTCAACATTGTCACGCCGGACGTTGCCATTTTCGGGGCGAAGGACGCGCAGCAAGCTCGTATCATTCGGCAAATGGTGCGCGACCTCAACGTGCCGGTCGCGGTACAAATTGAACCCACGGTGCGCGAGGCAGACGGGCTAGCGATGAGTTCGCGGAATCGGTATCTGAGCGCCGAACATCGAACGATCGCGCCGCGAATTTACGCCGCATTGCAAAGTGTGCGGGAGCAAGCCTTGGCAGGGGAGTGGGATGTGGCACGGCTCGAATCGGCACTCGCTGCACAGTTGCAAGCCATCCCCGGCGCAAGAATCGACTACGCTCGCGTTGTTGATAACGAGACTTTGCAACCGCTCACCCGACTCGAACGGCCTGCACTGATGGCCGTGGCAATCTACCTAGGCACGACGCGGTTGATTGATAACGTGACGATTCCATAACTTGCAACGATGGGGAACAGCTCACTAACTCAGGGCGGCCCAAATAAGATTTTTCACCACAGAGGGCACAGAGAGCCACGGAGAAGAAAAAATACTGTATTGGTTTTCTCCGTGGCTCTCTGTGCCCTCTGTGGTGAATCTTGTTTTTTGACACCCTAGCAACAGTGAGTCACACCCGACCTGTTCACCCCGAGCGTGCTGATGTCCCATCCGTTGTACGGTCCCGAAATCCGGGAAATGTTGCTGGAACACAACAACGAGGGACTGCGCGCGATCTGCGACACACTCCACCCCGCCACGGTTGCGGAAGCGTTGGACGACGAGTTCACGCCGGAGCAAATCTGGGAAGTCCTCAGCCCCAGCGACATCCGCACCCAGGCTGCGATTTTTGAATACCTCCCCAATGCGCGGCAAGTGGCAATGGTCGAGGGAACCGCGCGGCCCCAGGTCGGCCAGCTCATCGGCAAAATGTCCCACGACGACCGCGTCGATCTGCTGCGGCGATTGTCCGGGCGGGTGAAAGAATCGCTGTTGCGGCTGGTCGATGAAGCCGACCGCCGCGACATGGCCACGTTGTTCACTTACGACGAAGACACGGTCGGCGCGTTGATGACGACCGACTATGCGTGGTTGCCACCGACACTGACCGCCGCCGAAGCGATCGACCAACTCCGCCAACAAGCCCCGGACCGCGAGACGATTTACTACATCTACGTCCTCGACGAAGCCGCCCGGCGCCCGGACGGTGCGGTGGCGCCGCGAAAATTGCTGGGCGTGATCTCGCTGCGAGACTTGATCCTCGCGCCCCGCCATGCCCTGGTTCGGGACTTGATGGAAGTAGACCCGGTCGCGCTGAAAATCCAGGACCACCAACAGAAGGCCGCCGAAATCCTGGCCCGCTACGACTTCATCGCCGTGCCGGTGCTGGACGATTCCGGCGGGTTGGTCGGCATCGTGACGCACGACGACGTGATCGACGTGATTACCGAAGAAGCCACCGAAGACTTGCAACGTCAGGGGGGGGTTAGCCCGATCGGTGAGGAGTATTTGCAGGCCAGTTTCTACCGGCTGTGGCGCAGTCGGGCGTTCTGGTTGTCCTTACTGTTCGTCGCAGAACTGCTCACGTTTTGGGTGATGTCTTACTTTGAAGACGCGATTGCGACCGTCGTGGTCCTGAGTTTGTTCGTGCCGTTGTGCATTTCCACGGGTGGCAACTCGGGGTCGCAGGCGGCAACCCTGGTGACCCGTGCCCTAGCATTGGGGCAGATCACCCCGTGCGACTGGCGACGGGTGTTGCGCCGCGAAGTGTTGATGGGGTTGGCGCTCGGTGTCACCCTCGGCGTCATCGGGTTCTTCCGCGGCACCCTGACGCCGCCGGACACCCGCAGCGGCCCTCGCACCGTGAAGGAGAGTTTCACCGCCCACGTTCCATCGAATCAGAAGCTGGACTCCGCCACGATCGTCGATGATGACAACCGAACCGAATTCCTGATGCCGGCCGGCGTCGCGCTAACCCGCTCGCTGGCCGAGAGCCAACGAGTTCGGCTGCCGGCCAACGCCGAGGTACCGGAACCCCGCTTGGAAGGGAACACCCTGACCTACGACTTCCCCAGTCAGTGCGAAGTTCGCACCAAACCCGTGAACGCTTGGGATCTCGGCAAAGTCGTCGGCATATCCGTGATGGGGATTTGCCTGTGGGGTACCCTGATGGGGTCGATGCTGCCGCTCTTCTTCAAGTGGCGGGGGATCGACCCCGGCTTGGCGTCCAGCCCGTTCGTCGCCACGGCGGTCGATGTGACGGGGATTTTTATCTTCTTCTCGATTGCCAGCCTTTGGCTGCTTTAACCCGGTGAACCATGCGTTGCTTGGGACTGTTGTGTTTAGTGCTGGCGACGGGGTGTTCGGACACGCCGCGTGTGATCGTTCCCGCGAAGGCGGTGCCGGTCGTCGAGGCCACGAAAGGTGGGGTCGAGTTAACGGCGATGAAAGCCCCGGAGAAGTCCGAACCCGCCGCGATGGAGTTGGTGAAGGCCGCACTGAACGCCCACACCGCGAACAAGCCGAACGATGTCAACAAGTTCAAAATCGTGACGTTCCTGCGTGGCGGGTTCATCCGGTCGCTGGATCAACAAACCCTTCCGCAAGCGTGGACGATTCACGCCACATGGCCGTCACAATACCGCGTCCGGGCGGAACTGTCGGGGAATCAACTCGTCACCATCGGCTGTAACGGCACGACGGGTTGGCGTGCTGTTTCCGTCGCCGGTAAGGGACCGCCCCCGGTGAACATGACCCCGAGCGAAGTCGAAGACTTCCAACTCGACGTGACCGGGGAATGGCTGTGGTTGCTGTTCCCGTTTACCGATCCCGAAACAATTGTGGCGAGTGCCCCAGGTACGATCATCAACGGCAAGACGGCTCCCGGCGTCCGCATCTGGCACCCGAAGTTGTCCCCCGCGATCGTTCACTTTGACCCCGATACCAAACTCCTGCTGATGATTACCTACGAAGGCCGCGAGAGCGGGCGTAAGGTCATCAAGGAGTTTGACATGCTCGAACACAAAGAGTTTGATGGCGTCAAATTCCCCGTGCGCATGGCCCAAAAAGCCAACGGCGAGCAGTACGCCGAGTGGACCCTCAACACGCTGGAATCCAAACCCAGCCACGACGCGAAGCTGTTCGAGGGGCCGTAAGCGAAGATGGTTGCAGGCGGATGATTCGTGTTGGTTTTCTACCCCAAAGGGGTTGTTCCATTAGCCCAGGGTTAAGGAGCTTTGCGACGACTACCCTGGGACGCTTCCGCCCTTGGATACCGGCACCTGTTCTCAGAAAGTGTGTTGACAATGGGTGCAGATTCCCAGGGTAACGGACCTTCGGCCCGCAACCCTGGGCTAAAGGAACAACCCCGGTGGGGTTGAAAACCAAGACAAATCGAACACCCCTGACACTTGGCACGGTAGACTACACCGATTGTAGCGATTGACCGGATGGTGCTGGCCAGCAATGCTGATCGTTGTGACCCCCGACAATCCGGGTGATGGTTCCACGTCGGCCAAACGGTCGATGGTACTCGGAGAGTTGAATTTGCACGGATGCGGTTTGCCATGTCCCCGAACCCTACGAGTCGCTTGTCGTACCTACGCCACGCTTTAACGGTGCGTGATACGGATGCTGCGCGCGGCGATAAACCTGTTGCCGAAGCGGACGAGGTTTCGCAATCACCAACGGACTCGGAAGATCGTCCGTCCGCGTGGCTG
>JAYSXU010000644.1:0-3375 GCA_043716965.1 Fimbriiglobus sp. | reverse complement strand
GGCAATCGCCGCCACGAACACCAGCCAGAACCAGAACGGCAACAACGCCCGCGTGCTACTCGGCGGGTTGCGGAACAAGTCGCCGGAGGCGAGCATCTTGTCGAGGTCTTCCTGCGCTTCGGTGTGGAACGTGCCGCCGGTCATTTCCGACAGCCGCTTCATCAGTGGCGTGTTGCTTTCGAGGTCGGCAAACTCGGGGGAGTACGGCACCGTGACACCGGCGCGACCGGCATCGACGGTTTTCAACATGGCGCTGCCGTCCTTGTTCAGCATCAGGTTGCCGTCTTTGTCCTTCGCCGGTTCGAGGGCTTGCACGTTGACGAAGTACGACCCGGCTTCATCGGCGGCGAACTCCGCTTCGTACAGCCCGCCGCCCTTTGACTTGAACTCGACTTGCGGCGCCTTTTCACCGGGTGCCGCTTGTTTCGGCGCAGTCACCGCGCCCCGCAGTGACACCCCGCTGACGGGCCGATCTTTCTCGTCCCGCACGTCCGCCGTCACCCGAACGCGCCCGTCGCGGTACTCCGTGGTCATGGTCAACTTGCCTCGTTCCGGTTCTCGCATCACCCAATTAATGGCCTGTTCCCAGAACTTGCGGTACATCTCGGAGCCGACCCATTCTTTGTCCCAATACTGCTTCTCCGCGTCCGGTTGAGTGCGGGCATCCGACGTGAACGCGACCGCCTTGCCGAGGCCGTACCGCCACGATGCCAGCAGTGGAAACTGCTGGTCAGGGTACGGCGACGGCCCTTCGAGCGACATGCCGACGAGGATGTTTTGTTTCAACGTCGTTCGCACCATGCCGTGTAACCGGGGCATCGGGTTGGGCAGGCCGGGGGCCAGCACTTCCGCCGACCCCGCCCCGCCGACGATCTTCGGAATGAACGGATCCTTCGAGATGAACGACTGACTCACCCGCCGACTTTCCTTGATGTAGATCGCGGGCAGTTGGTTCGGGTTAGTCACGTCGTAGAAGTTGCCCTTCTTGCCCTCGCCGTCGTTGGTCCCTTCGGCGATGAGCTTCAACCGTGACTTCTCCGCCCCGCCGTGCGTGGCCACGCCGACCGTTGTGCAGGTGATGCCGCCCGCCGCCATCTTCACGACTGCGGTTTTGCCGGGGCCGGAATAGTTCGGGTCGCCGTCGCTAATCAGGATGCAGTGCTTTAACGTCAGGTTGTGCTTGGGGTCCGAAAGGGTGTCGTAAGCGGCAACCAAGAACGGGTCAAAGTCGGGCATGTCACCGGGGACGAGCGAATCGACTTTCGCCATCAAGTTGCTCCGGGTCGTGCTGTCTTGTTCGCCGACCATTTGAAACGGGATGTGCCACGACACCCCGGCGGCACCACCGCCGCCGAAGCCGCCGTATTGCACCACGCCGACCATGTCCGCCGGCCCGAGCCGTTGGATGGCGAGCTTGGCAATGTCCTTCTGCCACTTGTTACCATCGGCCATTTCGGAGGCGTGCATGATAAGCACTAGCCCGCCTTTACCGGCGGCTTTCAGGGCCTTAATTTCGCAATCGACCGGCAACGCCGCTTCGATCGGCGTGCCCTGGTAGCCGCCCGCGCCGAACCCGTCCGGCCCGCCGATCATCACCAGCCCGCACCCCTGGTCGTACACCGAAGTCCGCAGCATTTCGGCTTGGTCGTTGGTGAAGCGTTCGTAGGGGACGTTGGCCAAAATCACCGCGTCGTAGTTGCTCAGGAACACGCCGAGTTCGCCTTTGTCCTGCGGGAGCTTGTCGGCGGGGAGGCGATCGACGCGGAGCTTGTTGGCCGACCCGCCGTCCTTCTTCGCCGCTTCAAACCGGAGCGTGGCCAGCAAGTAATCGTGCGACGAGCGGCTGCCGTTCGGGGCGTTTTCGTCCAACAAAAGAACCCGCCGTTGGCCCCGTGAGACGACCGCCGTTTCAACGCGGTTGTTCGTGGTGCGGTCGCCCGGTAAGCCTGCCACGACGGTGCCGCCGTTGACCGGACGGGATTCCGTCGGCGTGAACGTGGCGCGGAACGTGAACGACGAATCCCCCGACCCATCGACGCGATCCCGGAACCGGAACACGTTCAACCCCGGAAGCAACCGCACCTTCGGCGGTTGACCGGCTTCGAGAAGTTGCGGGCTGTCTTCCATCTCAATTGGCGTTGTTTGACCCGTTGAAAGCTTCGTGACATCGAGCCGACCATCCACGATCTTGTTCGGGGTCGCGTTGCGAATCAGCACCCGCACCGGCAGCCGTTGCCCTTGGGCGGTGACTTGAGGGGCTTCAATCGCTTGCACCAGAACTTCGTTCTCGTTGCGGAACCCCGGAGCCAGCGCTACGGTGTCAATTTGCACGTTGTTGTTCTTGGCAATGTTCGCCTGCTCCTCGGCGACGCCGATGTTCTCGTTGCCGTCGGAAAACAGCACGATCCGCTTGCCGGTGCCTTCGGGGAAGGAGGCGAGTGCCAACTTAATCGCAGCGCTGATGTCCGTGTAATTCCCGTCAATCGGCCCGGCCATTCGCTCATCGACCGGCATCCGATCCACCGTTGCCGGGGGCAGTGCCAGCCGGGGGCGTTTGCCGAACAGGATCAACCCAGTTTGGTCGTTGCGGTGCGTCACCGGGCGCTTCTGCACCGCTTGTTCAATGAACCCGCGCACCTTCTCCCAGCGACGATCCACCGATTCGGTCACGGGCTTATCCGGATCAACGTCTTGCGGAATGCTGAACGACCGATCGACCAAAAACAGGACCATCGTGTTCTCCGTCGGCCGCTTCAACCGAGGTTCCGAAAGGGCCAGTGCCAGCAGCGTAATGCCCATCGCCCGCAAGCCAATTGCCGCCCACTTCCGCGTCGGTCCCAGCCCGGACAAACTCCGCCGACTCATCAACACGATCAACGGCACGAACGCCAACAGTACCAGCCATTCGGGGCGGACGAATTCCACGCCGTGGAAACTCTTGAACGCTTCCACAAGTGCGGCGCCCACGGGTCGAACCGTCAACCCGCCGACACCGATCAACAGCATCGCCCCGAGCGTCATCCCCAACGGGAACGACCAGAGCCGGAAAATCAGTAGCACGAACCCCGTCAGGAACAGCAACATCGCCGCAACGGCCACGAGTGTGATTGCCGGATCGAGTTGGGTGCCGAAGAAAACCTCCACTGGTTCCCCCGCCAGCACCAGCCCGCCGATGCCAAGCGAACCAGCGACAAACGCCACCGCCACGGACCACGCCGGCAGCCCACGCTTGACGGCGACACGCAATGAGAAACCCAACGCAATCGCCAACAGCACGAAGGCGAGCCAGGACGTTCCCAGGTATTCGGTAAGCTGCGGCATAGGCACCCTGGGCAGGAAAAATAAAGCGATTCACCACAGAGGCACAGAGACACC
>JAYSXU010000643.1:0-3376 GCA_043716965.1 Fimbriiglobus sp. | reverse complement strand
CGCCCCCGGCCACGCCCCCGACGATTTGCTGGGCGACCTTCGGGTCGATGCCGATGTAACTGGCGATCAGGGCGATCACAACGGCGCCGATGCCCCCGCCGATAGCGAGTGGCTTCCTACTCCCGCGGCGATCTTCGACGCTGCCGCGCTCTTCCGAATCATTGAGTTCCATGCTAAATCCCTTTCGCGAGTGATGTTGAGAGAAAAATCAAACCAATTCGACGACGGCGTGTTTCTGCAAATCTTCCAAATCGACGAATTCCAACGTCGACATGTGCGTCGCTTCGAGAACGACGGGGGCAAAGATACCGGCCTCGAACGACTGCTTCCAACGGGTTACACAAAGGCACCAGCGATCACCCGGTTTGAGACCGGCAAAACCATAATGGGGCATCGGTGTGCTCAAGTCGTTGCCGACGTGCCGTTGGTGAGCTAGAAACTCGGCCGTCACTTGCGTGCAAACCAGGTGCAAGCCGTGGTCGTCTGGGCCAGTGTCGCAACAACCGTTCCGATAAAAGCCGGTGAGTGGCTTAGTCGAGCAACTCTTGAGAGCAGTCCCAAGGACATTTTTGGCATTGGCCATGACGGTGAAACTCCGAACGAATCAATGGGCGTATTATAGCGGGAATCGAGTGGACAGGATTCAGCCAACTGAACCATAAACCTCAGCTCGGCAGGAGATCTTTCACGGCTTCTTGCTCTTCGAGCAGCTCGTGGAGCGTTTTGGCGAACGCGGCCTTCCCGAAAGCATCGTGCGACAATCCTTCCACTACTTTCCACTGACTTTGAGCATCGACGGTCACCGGGTAACCAAAAACGAGGCCTTTCGGTACGCCGTACTCCCCCTTGGAAATAACCCCAGCACTCGTCCAATCACCAGCGGGCGTCCCCGTGACGAATGTTTTCACATGGTCGATGGCCCCGTTCGCGGCGGAGAGTGCGGACGATAGCCCCCGAGCTTTGATGATCGCCGCTCCACGGTTTTGGCATTGCGGTACGAACGTCCCTTCGAGCCATGCACGATCCGTGATGGCGTCAGTCGCCGGTTTGCCGTTGATTTTCGCGTTGGTGAAGTCCGGGAATTGGGTATTCGAATGGTTGCCCCAAATCGTGGCACAGGTCACTGTTTCGTTCAACACTCCGGCCTTCACGGCCAGTGCCGAAACGGCCCGGTTGTGATCGAGCCGGGTCATGGCGAACCAGCGTTCGGCGGGGATCGCTTGAGCGTTGCGGTAAGCCACCAAGCAGTTCGTGTTGCACGGATTGCCAACGACGAGAATGCGGACATCCGACGCAGCCTTCGCGGCGAGGGCTTTACCCTGTCCGACGAAGATGCGCCCATTCAAGCTCAATAAGTCTTTTCGTTCCATTCCCGGCCCACGGGGCGCCGCCCCGACTAGCAACGCCCAGCTCACCCCATCAAACCCTTTGTTCGGATCGTCGGTGACAATCACATCGGCCAGCGTGCTGAAGCCGCAGTCGAGCAATTCCATGGCGTTGCCATCGGCCACATCCAGCGGCTGGCGGGCCGTCGGAATCGGTGGCGTCCAGTCCGGTTTGCGTGGAATTTCCAGCAAGTGCAGGATCACTTTCGTATTCGGGCCGAACACTTCGCCCGATGCCAATCGGGCCAGCATCGCGTACGACACGTTGCCACCGGCCCCGGTCACTGCCACTTTGATCGTCTTGGACATCGCGAAATACCTACGTTGTTTGAAAGTGAATGTTTGAGTTGAAATAGGGAACTTTTGAAGGGTTGGCTTTAGTAATTGTCTTCTCCCAGGCTATCCTGTGACGTGTTGCGGATAGGGTGGATTGTCACCGCGTTCTCGTTGTAACTGTTCAAGTTGCGGTACACGACTCCAGAGAGCTGAGTTGTTTACGATCCAGCCCGAGCCCCCGGACTCGACATAGCCCGGTTGAATCATACCTTTACTGGTAGCGAGACCCGACTGGGCGGCTATCTGGAGTGCCGGGTTGTTTACCGGCCACGGGCCGCGACACGGGTACCTTGCCGGGAGCGAGATTACGATGGCCGCGGTCAAGATCGGTATCAACGGGTTCGGGCGCATTGGCCGGCTGGTGTTCCGGGCACTTGTCGAGCAGGGCCTGTTGGGCAAAGAATTGGACGTGGTCGCGGTGAACGATCTCGTTCCGGCCGACAACCTCGCCTACCTGTTGAAGTACGACTCGACACAAGGGAAGTTCAAAGGCGAAGTCAGCAGCGAAAAATCGTCGCCGAGCGTCGCCGAAGACGACGTTCTGATTGTGAACGGGCACCGGATCCAGTGCCTCGCGGTCAAAGAAGGCCCATCGGCCCTGCCGTGGGGGAAGCTCGGCGTCGAATACGTCATCGAGAGCACGGGCTTGTTCACCGACGCCGATAAGGCCGTGGGACACATCGCCGCCGGCGCGAAGAAAGTCATCATTTCGGCCCCGGCCAAGGGCGAAGACATCACGATTGTGATGGGTGTGAACCACACGAAGTACGATTCGAAATTGCACACGATCATCAGCAATGCCAGCTGCACGACCAACTGCCTCGCACCCGTCGTGCACGTGTTGCTGAAGGAAGGTTTCGGCATCGACGAAGGTTTGATGACGACCGTCCACAGTTACACCGCCACACAAAAGACCGTAGACGGAGCAAGCAAGAAGGATTGGAAAGGCGGTCGCTCCGCGGCCATCAACATCATTCCGAGTGGCACGGGCGCCGCCCGGGCCGTCGGCTTGGCCATCCCCGAAGTGAAGGGCAAGCTCACAGGTATGTCGTTCCGGGTGCCGACACCGACCGTCAGCGTCGTCGACCTCACCGTGAAGACGACGAAGGAGACCAGCTACAAGGAAATCTGTGCGGCCATGAAGAAGGCGTCCGAAACGTACATGAAGGGAATTTTGGCGTACACCACCGACGAAGTGGTCAGCTCGGACTTCATCCACGACAACCACAGCAGCATCTTCGACGCGGGCAGCGGGATCGAACTGAACAGCAAGTTCTTCAAGCTCATCTCGTGGTACGATAATGAGTGGGGCTACAGCAACCGCTGCGTCGATTTGGTGAAGTACATGATCACCAAGGCGTAAATTCGAATCCACATAAAGGTCGAATCGAATCATGCTGACATCGAACGAAGTCAAATCCTGGCTGAAAGAAGTTCCCTTTCGGCCATTTCGCATCGTGACATCATCCGGAGCGGTTTACGATGTTCACCACCCGGATATGGTCTTGGTGACCAAACGTGTCATTTACGTTGGCATCATCGACACATTGGATCCACTCTTACCGGATCAAGTTGTCCACGTGTCGGTGTTGCACATTTCTGAACTGAAAACGATTCCAATGAAAGTTCCTGCATAACAATGCCCAAAAAGACAC
>JAYSXU010000642.1:0-3378 GCA_043716965.1 Fimbriiglobus sp. | reverse complement strand
GGCAAGTGTCGGGTGAGAGTCGGTGCCCACGGGTTGCGCGAAACGCTTCACCCGTGGCTACATGCCTTGGCCCCTTCAGGGCCTTCCAGCACAAAAATTGCCCCACCAACATGCGTGACTTTCACACAACTTCTTCCTCTTTCGTCAAAATCTCGACCCGTGGAACTTCGGGTAAGCCGAGGTGGGTGCGGGCGTTCAGAACGCAGTTCATCAGATAGATGCGGGTGACGAGGTGGTCGGTTAATAGCAGTGGCGGGATGGTGATCGGACTCGAAACGCCGACCTGGATTGGGCGGCGGAAGTCGAACTTTTTGTTCTTCGTCGGCGGGCCGTTGAAGTGGGAAAAATAGCACCCCCAACTCCCTTCGATCCAGCAACTCACGATCGGCGTGTCCGGGCAGGCTTTCAGAATTTGCCAGATGCCTTGGCCGAAGCGTCGGAGCGTCTGGTCTTCTTTGCGACGCAAGTACCCTTCGGGGAAAATCACCACACAGCGGCCTTGTTTCAAGGCCGAAATGGCTTCTTGAATCTCCGGGGCATGTCGGCGCGCGGAGGTTTCGGCTACGCGAATCACGCGGAAGACTCGACGCATCAGGATGCCAAGGATCGGCAAATCGTAGAACCCCGCCGTCATCATCGGCGTGGTGGCACGCGGAACGATCTCCGCGACGAACACCGGGTCAAACCACGCCGCGTGGTTGGCGATGACCAAGCATGGCCCGGTGATCGGAACCAGTGGAATCCCAGGGCCGGCCATCGTCGCCGTGTACTGGAACCGCATGAACGGCTCCACGAAAATTTCCACGGCAGGCCGCATAAACAACACCCAGGCGATGACCGCAAGTACCCCGACGACGACCAACAACGCCAGTTGATAAACCAGTCTTAAACTCTCCGAATTCGCGCCGACGGAATGAAAGAAGCCGATCACGGCAACTGCGGTAGCAAGACCGAACAGCGATGCCGCGTAAAACCCCAGCGGCTCCAAGCGGTACCGGTCCCGGTAGCGCAAGATCGCCCCGACGCCGAAGCCCTCGAACAGGCAAAACAGTCCGATCAACCAGTTCGGCCAACCAAGACCGAGTTCCGCAATTCCAACGATCACCAGCGCCACGGTTGTCGTGTACGGGATAAAACCTACCACGCGGTAACGCTGGTTGTAAAGACGCGGCAATAACAACCCGACTAGCCAGCCGCCGAAAAAAAGCGGCACCGTGGGTAGCCCTTCAACGCCACGATTCCACACGAACACGCACAACGTCAAACCGAACACAGCGCCAAAAAATGGCAGCAACATGTTCACGTAGTGGTGCGTGTGGTCCGGGACTTGGGGCAACGGTGGCCGCGTGGTGGGCTTGGTCATGGTGCCGTGATCTGGGGAAGTATTCGGATTGACGCTGCGTGTCCTAGTCGGATATATCGTTTCTGCGTTCAAGGATGAACCTTATTTTCCCGACGAAGCCGACATGACCGTTTCGTATGCACTAGCAATCGAATCAATCCGCGTCCGCTATGGGACCACCTTGGCTGTCGATGGCGTCTCGCTGCACGTGGAGCGGGGCGAGATCGTCGGGTTGCTCGGGCCGAACGGCTCCGGCAAAAGCACGACGTTAGCCGTCGCCGCCGGAATCATCGACCCCGTCGAAGGGGTCGTGAGTATCGAGGGCATTCGGCGGGAACAAAACCCCGCCGCGTTTGCCAAGCGGGTCGGCTTCGTACCGCAAGAACCGGCCCTCTACGATGAGCTTTCGGCGGAAGCGAACTTGACGTTCTTCGGGCAACTGTACGGCTTGTTCGGCTGCGATTTGAAACACGCGATCAAGCAATCGTTGAGCGCCGCCCGGCTAACCGACCGGCGCGCCGACCGCGTCAGCACCTACTCCGGTGGCATGAAACAACGCCTGAACTTGGCGGTGGCGCTGCTGCACAATCCCCCAGTGTTGTTACTCGATGAGCCGACCGCGTCGCTCGACCCGGCCAGCCGAGACGCGCTGTTCGGAACGCTGATCGACTTGCGCGAAAAGGGCCACGCGATCCTGTTGACCACGCACCACCTGGACGAAGCCGAAAGTGGCTGTGATCGCATCGCGGTCCTAGACCGCGGCAAGCTGATCGCCTGTGGAAAACCGGCGGAACTGATTCGTTACCAACCTGCCGGCCGTGCGATTTTATACGCCCATTTGCGGGAGATGTTACCAAAGTTCTTTCAAAAGAGCCTCAAGCATCGTGTCGGCCCGGATGTCGAAATCGAAGTCACGGGTCGCCGCTTGCGATTGGCCGCACCCACCCAAGAAGCCCTGGGCAAAGCTCTTGCAGTGGTCATGAGCGACGGCGTGATTCTTGAAACGTTCCGCACCCCACCCGGTCGGCTCGAACACCTGCTCCGCAGAACGCCGACCGAGTCGTTATCCACACCTGTGGATGCCACGTGATCTTCCCAACCCCTGGACCGCCTTGTCTGAATTTATGCGCGCACACCTTCGGCTGATCCTGACGCTCGCCGCCAAAGACTGGTTAATCTTCTGGTCCGATCGGCGCGCGGCTGCGTTGTGTTTCGCCGTACCGATTGTGTTGGCGTCCGCGTTCGGAATGATTTTTCACCAGGGACCGGGGCAAACCGGGTCGCCGAAACTGCCGCTCTTGATCGTGATCGAAGACGACGGACCTTTCACACAGAAAGTCGTCGCGGAATTGCTGCTCAGTCCGCGTGTCGAAGCCGAAGTCGTCACACGCGACGAAGCCGAACGTCGGGTCGCGGACCGGCGCCCCGGTGTGGCGGTCCTGTTCCCACTCGGGTTTGAAAAGCTCGCCACATGGAAACCGCAAACAGTCGGTGACCGACCGCAGGTGTTGATTCAGCACAACCCGTTGGCCGCCAGTGAAGGCCAGTGGGCCGAAGGCGTGGTTTGCGAGGTGGTGATGCGCCGATTGGCCAAAGACCATCTCTCGCCGTGGGTCGGCGCCGCTGTCAGTGACGATGCGATGTCACTGCCGTTTGTTGTCGAAACGACGCCGCTAGTGAATTCCAGTTTGGCGGGCTTCAACTCGTACTCGCACAGCTTCTGCGGAATGACTTTGCAGTACCTGCTGTTCTGGGGCATGGAGAGTGGGCTACTTCTGTTGCGGGACCGCCAACGCAGCCTCTGGCAACGTCTTCGGGCCGCGCCGATCCCGCTGTGGGCGCTATTACTGGGCAAGGCGACCTCGACGGCAACGATCGCGTTCCTGCAAATATTGGTCACCTTCGCCTTCGGCTATGTGGCGTTCGGCGTGACCGTGTCCGGGTCATGGACGGGTTTCATCCTGCTGGCAATCGGGGCCAGTTCACTTGCGGCAGCAACGGGCTTACTCGTCGCCGCCATCGGTGGCACGGAAGCC